>JBFLXS010000028.1 GCA_040755795.1 bacterium
ATAAAGCAGGGGACTGTTCACGCATGTTATTGATTTCTTCAAAGAGAATGTTCGCTTGCTCACTCGTGTTTGAAGCACATACGATATCAACTCCACCTTTGGAAAGAAAGAATTCAGCAAGGTCAATACCAGCGATAAAGGTTGTCTTTCCGTTCTTGCGAGCAATCAGTAATATGACTTCATTGAATCTTCGTAAACCAGAATCCTTCAATTTGAATCCATACGCTACCTGGATGATTGCTTTCTCCCAAAGTTCAAGTATAAACGATTGACCATTAAATGGAGACTTCGTATGCTTGCAGAAGGTTTCAATAAAATCAATTCGAAGATTCCCTGGTGCTTCATCAAAAACATATCTCGGGTTTTTCAAATCCTGAATCAATAAATCTATCTGCTTTTTTAATTCCTCACCAACTAGAATGTTTCCATCTTCTATTTGACGATGGTATTCAATTAGGTAGTTCATCAGGTGTTTGCTTTCTTAAGAAACTCATCGAATGCATCATCACCATCAATAACATTCTTACCCATGATTGAGTTCAGTGTTTTGATGACTGTTCCATATGAATTAATGAGTTTAGTATAATATTTAGCAGCTTCTGTCTGTCTTTGAGCTCCTTTACTTGAGACTTGAACTGCACCATGTTTTCTTATTTGTTCTTGAAGAATGCCAAGTTCAACCTTCATGAAAGCTGCTTGCTCAAGTAGGTTATCTACCAGTTGAGTTTTGGTTTCATCAACGGACGAAAAAAGCGACCGCAGTCGCTCTAGTTCTATATTGATATCTTTTAGTTTAGACACAATAACACCTCATTCGAATATAGCTTCTGGACATATCATAACCGGTCCTACTGCATTCATTCCAAAGACTCTACTTGCTAGGTAATTAAACTCCATATTGTGTATCAATCCTTCTTCATTGACTAAGACGATATGACCTGGAATCCTCAAGGGATAAACCTCGATGTATCCTTTGACTTGTTCTTGAAGTTCGTCCAGTTCGAATGTCGTATCCTTTGGTTTAATAAAAGAGAAGGAATTATCAGTATTTAGTACTAGAGCCTTGTCTTGATAGATTCCACTTAAAAACAATCTAAGAGGAATCACACTTGAACTGTTGCATTCTGAACAGCACTCTTCGTTTCCAATTGGGTGGGCATTGTGTGAGTCACCCAAGATTTCTTTATTGCACAAGCAGCATGTCATTTTTAATTACCTCAATTAAGTCTTCCTCTGGGATGATTGCTAAGTCTCCCCAAGTGCCATGTAGTTGATCGAGTCCATCGATGTATTCAATGACTCCTTCTCTACCGTTATAATGGTCTTCACCCTTCATATCGATGATTCTGATTTTATCTCCAATTTTGAACATGATAAGTACCTCCTAAGGTTAGTAATATATATCACTCTAAAGAGAGAAAATAGCAAGAAAAAAACGACCGAAGTCGCTTTAACTAATTAACGTTTGTCATTCAATAGTTCCGATTACTTTAGGATCTAATACTATTTCAAGTGTTGGTACCGATTCAAATGAATTGCTATACCCTCTATTTCGAGGATTTTCTCTACCTTTGATTCTAACTTTTTCGAGTGCTATAATTAATTCATCTCTTGAAGCTAATCCTAATTCTTTCAAAAGCATAGTTAAGTGTCTCTTAGATTTCATTTTCCCGAAAATCATTGTGTTAAATCTATGATAGTAGATATACATTCTTGGAAACCACCATTTATAAATTTCACCTTCAAACATAATCTCTGAATAATATCCAAGTAACAAGTCTGTTTCAACCACTACAGCTGCTCCAAATTTTGTACGTCCTGCTCTTTCAAACATTGTATCAGCTTGTACTGATAATCTGTTTAATTGGTATTTTGCATTACGATAATCAAAGGATTTGCAGTATTTATTAAATTCTGTAAATTGAAAGAACCCTTCCTTTTCAAATTTTCTTTTGCAATAAAAATTAGTTTTAAGAAGTTTTGAAATTTCTACATGTTTTGAATAAAGTTTTAAAATTAAAATTGAATATATGAAAAATTCGTGTCTTAAAAAATTAAAATGGTCCCACATACCTTCAGTAAGAGTACTAGTTCCTTCGGGAATTCTGCCATCAAAACTAGACATTGTTTCAAAAAGATTTATCAAATCTTCCAAGAAATCATTATCGTCTGCAACAGTACTCTCAAATACGTTGATAAAAACTCTTAAAATATCCTCAAATTCCTGGATTTTATTAAACATCAAATCGTGCGGATTTGATTCGAAATCTTCATATTTTACTAGGTTTTCATCAAATGTTTTCTTTATCAGTTCTGTAAATCGTTTTAGAAGTGTGTGACTATTTTTCTCTTGAAGCTTCGATAATGAAATTCGTTCCAATGAATAGTAGTCATTATACTTTGCCTTTGGATCTTCCTTATCATAATCTGCGACAAATAATGGTTGTTCACCCAAAGGTGGACGCGTAAATTTGGGCACATTGAAAATATCTCGAAGTAACATTTCGAATTCATATATTTGAGATTCTTGCGATGAGAAATCATAGTATTTTCTTGTTTTTATATACGTTGGTAAGTATGCTACTCCAAGTTCGTTTTTCTCGTATACGAGTGCTACAAACTTGTTTTGATCGTGCTTAGCATATACTTCTGGAGAGATTAAGTAGGTTTCTATTCCAACTCCTCCAGACCTATTATCTGCGTTTTCTGAGTACCTTTTATCACAAATAATTAAAACTTTATCACTTTCGGTGATGCTTTTCTCCATATAAGTTGGAAAGTCATTACCGCCAACCACATCCCATTCATCAAGTTTCACAAATATCCCTTTGGATGTTAATTGAGTTGCAAGACTTCTTATTGCTTCTTTATGTTTCTCAGAAGAATGACTATATGATATAAAAACTTTCTTCGATTCCATTTTTAAACCTCCCATAACAAATCAAGAATTTCAAAAAAAGTAGCTTCCATTTTTTAATTGCCACCCTGTACGGTACCCTATATCTTAATAATAATTCACATAGGGGGGGTTAGACAATTTCAAATATATACATGGTACAGTCTTCTTGCACTTCGGTACGAGTAGAATATTTTGTTATAATTTCATATTTTTCTAGTTCATCAAGGCATTCTTTAGTCTTATCACCCAATAAAACCGAGTCTCTACTGATAGGAATACTAACCACATTTCTATTAAGTACTTGATCAGCTATATAACAATAAATCACTTTAGCTTCATCAGACAGTTTTCCTTCGTTTTCTTTAAACTTAACGTGATTAATCATTCTTTTCATCGCTCAACACTCCTTATGTTCTTAAATTTTTCCATTCAACCTATGATATTACAATCGACATCAAACATCTCAATGCGCCTTACAAATCATGAAGATTTGGATTGCAAGGAAATAACCGCTAAATTATAAATAAATTCGCTTATATCAACTTATTAGAAACATCTTTTAGTTTTTGTAGAATATCTTCTTCATTTAGAACTTCTTCGTCAAATAATGTATCGAATGGTCTTGTCCTATGTAAAAGTAACAATTGACTCAGTAGCGAATCTGTTTTATCGATGGGTATTCTATCTAGCGATTCATCAATGTCATAAAATTGCATAGCTCCGACAACTAAATTTTTAATACTAGTTAAGTCATCAATACCATATTGCTGAAAAACTAAATTTTGAACTTTCTCTTTAATTAACTTGTGTTGATCCTTAACTGACATGATTCCACCTCTTTGATTAACATTATATCAAACAATGTTTACTTTAATTAGGTTTTTCTGGATTTATTAAGTTGCCCTCTTTATCGAAACTAACTTTCTTACTGAAACGTTCATGCTCACGGTTATGGCATTCTCTACAAAGTAGTTCCAGGTTATCTTGATTTAGACTTATCAATGAATCATTAACATTTTCAACATTGAGTCTTTCTTTATGATGAACTTCGATTCCAACTTGACCACATCGTTCACAAAGACTATTGACTGAGACTATCTTGAGTTCACGAGCTGCAAGCCATGCAGGTGACTTATAGAAGTTATGAAGAACCTTTGGCTTTTTCATATGCTTCTCTTAGCTCAGCTGCTTTTGCTTCCACATGTTCCCAGCGAACAGGTAAGTCTTCACGACCCATGTGTCCGTAAGTTGCTAACTCCAGGAACTTCACTTTTTCAAACTCTAATTCTTTACGAATGTTTGTTGGAGTGAAATTAAAGTGTTGATTCACTAGTTCTAGTAATTGATCATCAGATAATTTACCAGTACCAAACGTATCGATCGATACTGCAACTGGATTTGCTACTCCAATTGAATAGGACACACAAACTTCGCACGTATCGGCTAATTCTGCCTCCACAAGAGCTTTTGCTACGAATCTGGCATAATAACTCGCGCTGCGGTCAACCTTGCTTACGTCCTTACCAGAAAAGGCCCCACCACCATGCTTTGAATATCCACCATATGTATCTACGATTATTTTTCTACCAGTTAATCCTGAATCACCGTAAGGACCACCAGTGACGAAAGCTCCTGTTGGATTGACGAGTACATTGATATTAGTTAGATTCTTACCGATCAATGGTTTGAGCACTTCTTCTACCATGATTTCTTTTGCGAGTGATAGGCTTGCTCCAGGTCTTGTTTGAGCTGAAACAATAATTGTGTCATATGCGAATGGTTGTCCATCCACATACCTGACTGATACTTGGCACTTGCCATCTGGACCAAAGATGTGATTGTATTTTGCTTTTCTAAGTGTGTCTATTTCTTTTGCAATCTCATGTGCTACTACAATAGGCAGTGGCATGAGTTCTGGTGTCTCGTTGCAAGCGAACCCATACATCATCCCCTGATCACCTGCACCTTGCTGATGATCTAGAGTTTCATTGACGCCTTGTGCAATATCTGGAGATTGCTTGGATATTTTTTCTAGTACACAGAACTCTTCAGTGTACCCGATTTCTTTAAGTACTTGTTTTGCGATGTCTGAGTATTGAACGATAGCTATAGTTGTCACTTCACCAAAGATTACTACTAGATCATCCTTGATCGCTGTTTCAACTGCTACTCTTGCTGCTTGGTCTTGTTCCAGGATTGCGTCTAATATAGCATCACTGATTTGGTCACATATTTTATCTGGATGTCCACTAAAGACTGATTCACTTGTTATGATTTTCATGTTGTCCTCTTTTCTAGCAAGAAAAAGGAAGCATTGAGCTTCCCTGGTTTGCCTTGATTTGAATGTGTTATTTTATTGCTGCTTTTGGTAAGTATGCAGTGTACCTTGCGTAATGATATCCTTCGCTTTCAACCAGGATACCAAAATCGTGTGAATCGGATGTCACGAAGATACAGTGAAATACCTCTTCTTGGTCACAATACATATGCTCAAGATTTTCTTTGATAAAATCGTAGTCGTTCAGTGGATCCTTGATAAAACATTCGAATAAGTCTTTATCGATGACTACTTGTTTTTCAATAACGAACTCATCATGAGGAATGAGTTCTGTTGATGTTGTTTTTCTTATAAAATTGGTTTTCATGTTCTTGTCCTTCTAGTCGATTTTCCAAGCAGTGTAGACACTTCTATATGTGCAATCCCAAGTATCTAGAATAACGCCATCTTTACATACTGTAACATGGCCAGTCATCTTCAAAACATATGTCCCGCGCGTATAGAGACCGGTAAAAGTGGAACCCTTGATTCGAGGTTCTCCCTTGATTGCTTTAAATATCAATCGAGGTTTTCCTTCGAAGTATTTGTATAAGAACTCGGTATCTTTATAACTTGAGAACTTCCACTCTCGTTTGAGTTGGTTGAGTTCTCGTCTGCATTCCATATAGTCCTTATTCATGGCGGCACTTATTGCTCTAACCACACAGTCGGTTGTTTTGATACCTTTAGGATGTGCATTGTATTCTTGAAACATTACTTTGCCCATCCTTTATTGAACCACTTCACCAGTTCTCTTGATGATTCAGTTTGAAAGACTGGTTTTTCAAACCCATCAAGTCTTTCAAAGACTGTGTATTTGAAATCGTTCCATACGCAATCGATTTGAACAACGAATAAGTTATTGTTGTTTTCTATGTCTGCGATTCTAAAATCATCATAGAGTGGACCGTTTAAAGGGCAGTTGTTTTTGAACCATACATAACTTGTCTCAAGGTCTACTTTTCCACCAGATTTGATTTGGCTGATGATGTTACCCATCTTCATAGTTTTGTTTGCTAAACTTGAATCTCTACAAAACCAATCGAACCATCCCGCTTTGATTTGGGTTGTTGTATAATGTTTATCGAACTCACCCGACTTAAATCTTTGAATCCATTCTGATAACTTGATTTGTTTATCCATAATGTGACCTACTTTCTACCTTTTGGTATGTATATATATCACTCTAAAGACCTTTTATATCAAGTCAATTCGACACTAAATGCTTACTATAGTGATAAATTTTGAAAGTCATCAATGGCATTAAGCGATAGCTTCTTGCCCTTACGGATCAGATAGCAATTGTCACTTGATCCTTTGTGTCTTATGTATCGTTTAACTATCACATCGACGAATCTCTCATCAAGTTCCATTAGATAAGATTTTCTTTGAAGCTGATCGGATGCGATCATAGTTGATCCAGAACCACCGAACAAGTCGAGTACGTATTCATTGACTCTGGAGGAGTTTGTAATTGCTCGTCCACAAAGTTCAAGTGGTTTCATCGTTGGATGGTCATCATTTCGCTTAGGCTTGTTATATTCCCAGATGGTATCTTGTGTACGATCATCAATAAAGTAATGAGCTGCACCTTCTTTCCATCCGTAAAGAATAGGTTCATGTCTCCAGTGATAATCTTGTCTACCTAGTACTAAGGCATTCTTAACCCAGACTAAGCACTCGGCTAGTTTGAAACCGGCATTTTTGAACGCATTTCTAAAGTTGATTCCTTCAGTATCTGCATGGCATACATAGATGGCTCCACCATCTTTGGTTGCTTCAAACATATTCGTAAATGCATCATATAAAAAAAGATAGAAGCTGTTATCTTCCATCTTGTCATTCTTAATCTTTCCAGCTGTACCTTCATAGTCCACATTGTATGGTGGATCCGTGAAGATCATATCAATCTTTTGTCCATCCAGGAGTTTTTGAACATCTTGCTTCTTGGTTGAATCACCACACATGACTCGGTGATTCCCTAATAGATAAATATCACCTATTTCAGAATAAGGGGTTTCACTGATTTCATCTGAAGGGTCAAAATCATCATCACTTGCATTATCTGGAATATCAGATTCAAGTTCTTCAAACCCGAACTGAAGCATATCAATATCGATATTCGAGAGTTCTTCTTCAAGTTTACTGAAATCCCAGGTAGCAAGTTCCGCTGTCTTGTTATCTGCCAAACGAAAGGCCTTAATTTGCCCTTCTGTGAGGTCATCAGCAACAATACAAGGAACAGTGGCCAATCCTAGTTTAAGGCTCGCTTTAAGCCGAGTGTGGCCAGCAATAATGACTAGATCCTTAGTGATCACAATTGGAACCTTGAATCCGAACTCTTTAATACTATTAGCTACAGCATCAACTGCAGCATCATTATTTCTTGGGTTGTTTTCGTATATTAACAACTCCGAGGGTTTCTTCATCACTATGTTCATTAATCCAAGTTTCCTCGCCTTTTTCTATGCGTTTCAGCATGATGTCTATTTCTTCTTTACGTTCGTTGTATTCACGTCCGAACTTAATAATTAATAAGTATTTGATAGCATTAAAATCGGGTAGAGCTTTCTTCTTGGTTTTAACAAGACGCTTCTTTGTTCCCGATGATGTTTCTTCAATGATGGTTTGTACTTCCTCATACTCCATCCCAACAGCTCGTTGGAACAAGGCGTCCATGAGTTTATACTTAAGTTCATCATCACCATTGATAAATGCTTGATTTAGTCTGGGATGAGATCGTTTCAATTTAATGAGTGTGTTCTCACTTAGGTTCATGGCTTTAGCGATATCCTTTTGGATAATCCGCCTAGCAACCATGTCTTGAATACTTTTTATTCGTTCATCAAGTACTCCATCAGCCTCCCATTGCTGATATGTATCCAGTACCTTTGGCACATCGATTCCAACCTTTCAAGGTTCAGTAAATTTATCAAAAACTGAAGTTATCCAAGGGTTGAATACTACATATTTTTCTGCAAAAGAAAAGAAACCCTCGTATTTGAGAGTTTCTATCTTCTAGGCTTCATCTAAAGCCAGTATTCCACGCTAATTGTAGTATATGAAATATGTCAATTTTTGTCTACATGCCAGCGGCACAATAATCTTAGCAAAGCCATGCTTTTTAACGTTTTGTGCCATAGCACTTGAAGCATAGTTGACAACTGCTTTAACCACACTTGTTGATAACTTGCTTTATAGTTGGCATTACTGTTCACAAGGATTATCGGAAAAGATGCTTTCAATTCTTGTCTAACAACATTTGTAAACGATTAATTAACTGATCATAAGTAATAATGTCACAGTCTTTATTATTATACCTAACTATATTTAAATTAAGCCTAACTATATCGGAACTAATACTATGCATTTCAACCTCTTTTTCAATATTACCAATTAGCAAAAAAGATTTCACTAGTACTTTACTAGGCTTAACTTCCTTTGCAGACATCATATTCCGTTGGATATTCGTCTGCTGTATTGCATTCGAAAACTCGGAAGTTAACTTGCATGTGTTATTTCGATATTCGTTTTTCTTGAAAAGTAATGTGTCAGCTCTTTTAAGTTCAATAATATTAGGAAAATCCACCTGATTATCAAACTTGATATCAATTCTATTAACGGGAAACTCATCATTATCGATAACATATTGAAACTCCGCCACACCATCGAGGCCAGGAATTATTAACGGTAAAAATCCTTGGTATTTTTTCAATACCTTCTCAATGTAATGCTCGTTTTCATTTAGGGATTTTACTAATTCTTCTTTGAAACGAGATAAAAGTCTATGTCTTGTTTTTAACTCTGCATTAAAAATAACATCTTCTTCCAAAACTAAAGTGTCAAAAGACAGTAAGTACTTTTTAAGACGATTGTTCAAATCTGCTAATCTAATATACGTTACCTTGGGATCGTATTCGAAATCAAAAACATCGCTGAAAAGCTCATCAAAATCACGCTTTGATATTTTTTCAAGTAATCCTGCTTCAATATTGACAACTTCTTTTAATAATTCAGTGTGTAAAGTAAATTGCTTGTTTGATTGTCTCAAAACCTTTTTTACTTGTAAATGCCCGTTTTCATCAGTATTACACTCTTTAATGGTCATACCAACATAGTAATTGTGTGTTCTTTCATGTGAATCATATTCAGTCTTTATGTAAGGCATAATTCCAAAAATAGAATCTTTACTCGCAAAAAAATATTCATCAGTTGTTCTATATATATCTTTTGATATCTTTGCAAATTTAAATTTAATAAAAATCACCCAATTTCATCAATCAAATAAAATCTCCATAGGTTTGTAAAAAAATCAGACAATGATTCATGATAACAACTACAAATTCCGTTTTGTGGCAAGATTACTTAACAATTCAACTGATTTTTCTAATTTTGTCTCCCAATCATCTTGAAATAAAAACTTAGCCCAAAATATGTCAATATCACGAGGTTCTGGATTCTGTAAATCAATGAATCCTAAACTATCTGATAAGTGCAAAATTCTATTAAAAAGATCATCATTTATATTATTCGGATTAACGATGTAAGTAGCATCTAAATCAGCAATTTCCATCTTTCTGGTTCCTTCGTTATCTTTGGATGAAATTTCACAAATTAATTGATAGAAAACTGAAGAAATCCAGCTTGCAATGATAACTCCGTCTCTAAAATTACTAATTTCAATAACGACAAAATTCGTTGAAAAATACATTGGTACAGTTGCAAAAAAGACTCTTCCATTTCTCCGTAAATCCCTTGGTATCGCTATAGAATATTGTGATGATAATTTTGATGTCGATTTTATTAATATTTTAGAAATCTCCATGTGATTCTTTAACTTCTTTAATTGTTTGCCAGGGCTCAATGGAATTTGAAGATAATCATCTATGACGCTACAAATCGAAGCATTCAAGCTAGGGTTATTCCAGTTTACCATGACCGAATCTCCGTGGTTAATTATCATTTGATCAAGCGAATCAGAGTTTCTAAGTGCTGAAATTCCGTCTTGAGTTAGTAATTTATATTGCTCATATAATTGAGAGTATTTGTGTGAAGAATTAAAGAAAAGTAAGTCACTAAGGCCTGAGTTTCCAATCGTTCCTCTATACGAATTAAATAGATTTGTAATCGTATTAAATGGAATAAGTTTTTCGTTAGAGAACAAATTATCACGACAAAAATTTATTGCTTCAATGGACTCAGTGTTAATAAATCGCCATCCATCGATAACACTCTCAACTAATGTTTGTCTATTAACATTCATTGCCTCTACACCAGGAATAATTGATCTGTAACTTGATGGTAAATCAGGCTGCGTTACAAGATACTCAAACATAGAGCTTGAATCAATGTCGACTATTTGAGTTAAGCATGAGATTGAAGACACTTTGTTAGGGATTTTTCCTTTTTGGCCAACTAGAATTACTGTGTCTTTAGTTACTGAATCAAATAGTCCAGACCCAGGATAATTAAAAATTGCAGATAATCCAAATCTGTTTAACAAGAATTCCCGAAACTTTATTGCCTCTGGTCCTCGAGAAACCAATAGCTGCTTTGGCATGATACATGAAATTACTGAGTTATTACTTGACACTCTAGTCAAATACTCAATAAAAATACACTCTAAACCCATTTGTCCAAAATTCAACTCAGAAGTAAAGTTTAATTTGGTTTCCATGCTTAATACTAATTCATTCTTTCTTTGCGCAGAGTAAATCCCAGCTAAATATGGTGGATTAACCAAGATAACTTTAACGTTTGTGAATAAAGATTTATCTAAATCAGCCAGGTTCTCAGAATATACTTTAGGTGAATTATCAATTTTCACAAGGTTAGGCAAAGAAAGTCCTAATCTCAAACTCAATAATTCGGAGTATTTTCTATTTACATCATTTGCGATTATTTGCTTTGGTTCAATATTAAAAACCGAAATTGCAGACTCAAGCAAATTTCCACTACCTGCTGCTGGGTCGCAAATATAATCACTCTCATCTATTTCTCCAATATACAATTTGGCTAATAAAGAAGCAAATTTAGCTAACTCTGGATCTGTTGATACTTCACCGTTATGTTCATTTCCCTCTGAGATAACTGAATGGATAATATTTGAAACTAAATCACCATTTATATTCGTTTTTGCAAAATTGAATAAACTTTCTAATAATCTGTTATCTACAACAGAATTCACAGGATAATTTTGATAATCAAAATTGAAAATCTGTGAGAAATTTATCTTAGAAGCTTCCAAACAGATCTTTTTCAAATTGTTGTTAAAGGCTCTTATGTCTCTTAACTCAAATCTTGATATAGCATAAAATGAACCCCTTATGTACTCATACAATAATACTGCAATATTGGATTTCCAACTTGTATCGCTATCTTTAATGTCTTCAATTAGGTTTGAAAAATTTGTAAGTGTAAGGTAATATTCGTAATTATCTGCCATGACATCATATATGTATTTTTTGAAAAATTTCACAAGCTTTTTGATGTGCTCGGTACTGTTAGTAGAACTTGAAAAATCTCCAATTGATATTAAACCTGGAGATAACATTTGTTGATATGGTTGAGGATTTTGATTATCATATCTAAACGAATAAGCTTTTTCTAAATTTGTAATTAAATAATATGGCTTTTCTAATCTATAAAAAAGTTGCTGAATATACGACATCGCTTGGTATTGAAACCGAGTGCTTTGTACGTCATTTGGTGTTCTTTTTACTTCAACAACGCAAAGTATTTTCTTAGTACTATTGTTCTCTATAACATAGTCCATTTCAAGTGATCCGGCATATTGATGATGAATCACACTATATGAATCACTAAGTCGTAATTCTTTTAATGCTAACTTTAGAGCTGTTTCACACAGAGGATGATAGATATTAACCTCGGAATCAGAATAGTTTATCCACATAAATTAGCCTCAAGATGCTTTTTGATTTGTCTGGCAATAACATCTGACAAAATTGGAGGTACGGCATTCCCAACAATTAAATTCTTTCCTTGCTTACTAGAGGATATAATTTGATAATCATCGGGAAACCCTTGTAAGCGCAATGCTTCTCGTACAGTTATTAATCTATTGTAACTGTAGTGTATATTACAACCGACATTGGGTCTATTAAAGTACGTGTTTATCGTGTATGCTGGCTCATTTGGATGAAGTCTACCATAACAGGTTGTGTGTCCACCTTGTTCTTGTAGTCTTTTTATTCGAACTGAAGCAACATCTTTAGGTATATCCATATAGTTTCCACCTGGTTTAACATGTTGAATAATATACTCATCTAATGAACTTGTTGTGGGAATACTATGATCAGTAACTATTTTCGCATGACCGCGAATACGTTTTTGGTAACTATTAAGTGGTTTCTGATTATACTCTTGAGATTTACTATTAACTGTTGCTATAGGTAAATCTCCTAACGCTTCTAAAACTGACACATATTTAGGTAATATTATCCCATCAATAGAATGTGTTTGACTCGGAAAATTGAAATCTCCCAATTTGGAACCAACAACTAAGACTCTCTTTCGTCTTTGTGGAACTCCATAATCGGCTGCATTAATAACATTCCATTTAACAACATAACCAAGTTCATTGAATTCCTCTAATAATGAATCAAGTACCTTTTTTCCATCACTGTCTTTTGCAGATAAAATACCCGTAACATTCTCAAAAACGAAAAAATATGGATTAACATGTTTTAATATTTCGAGATATTTCCACACTAACTTTCCTCTATCATCATTGACATTTCTTTTCCCAATAAGTGAGAAAGACTGACATGGTGGTCCACCAATTAAAACATCAGCATGTGGTATTTGACCAATAGGATAATTATTAATATCTGCGTGGTGTATATGATCTCCAATATTATATTTATATGTTTCAACAGCGTTTTTATCAATGTCAGAAGCCCAAATAAGGCTGAAATCATTCGATTTAAAACCAAGGTCAAGACCTCCGCCACCTGAAAATAAGCTTACTACAGAAAATTTCATTATTACACCCCGCTTTTTAGTCTCTCATTTTTAATCTTTTGCAATTCTTCCTTTATAATTATAGCAGACAAAGTTTCATACTTGGACAATATTGAAGTTATCTCATCAATTATTTCTTGTTCACCTATATTGATAAGTTGTAAACCTAATTTTGATAATTTATTAGTGTCTTTTACGGATATTATGTCTGGATTTACGATACATAATTCACTAATATCATATTTTTGTAATTTCAACATGCCTCCACCATAGAATTTACCACTTTTTTCTAATCTATAATATGTAAAATAGTTATTTAAAAGTGTCAAAATTAAGAACTTGTTATGTTTTGGTTTAATGATATAAAAATTGTCTCTTACTAAGCAATCGTCATTAAGTATAAATTTCATATTTTCTCTTATCATATAATTAAATATAATCCCAGAGCATTGCTTATCAAAGATACCAAAATTGGGCCAATTAACACCTTTGGATATCATATTATATATTGTTTTAGGTGTTTTATCATTCATTACTGTTTTTATAGTATTTTCAATATACTTCTTAACTTCAATAGATTCCGGATCACTCAAACCTAAGAATTTATCTTTTTTTGCATCAAGTGTAGAATATCCAGTAATACTTTTAGATGAAGTTATCATTTCTTTCAATAATCTTGAGTCGCTAATCTGAGATTTAAAATAAAAATCATTGTACCCTGTTGTGATTCCTCGGGTAATAATGGCTATTTTGTTTAGTGCAATATGATTTAGATTAGATAAATCTATAGCTTTGACTTCTTCAAATTCAACAATTTCTCCATTAACAGACTTTATACTAGAAATTATAGGTGTATAACTTACTAACTCCTTAACAATTTTGACTATTGACACACCAACTGTATATTCTTTTCCAAATACAAAACCTTTAACATTAGTAATGCTTCTAATGGATGCGGATTTTGTAACTTCACTATAAAAATAATGATTTCCTCGATCATCCATCCAAGTGCTTGGAAATATCGCAATCAATTCGCCTTTATCTCTTAATAAGTCTATAGCTTTGAGTATAAAATACATATACAAATTTGAAGTCTTTTTTAAGCCTTTAAATAAACTATCTGAAAGTAATTTATCTTTATTTATGCCAAAATGATCAAGATTGTTGATTTTTTCCTGCCGTACATATGGTGGGTTCATGACGATTGCATCATAATGAGATTGATCGTTTATACTTAAAAAATCCATGTTATATAGACGAATATGATTACTTGACCTGGAGATTACTTCATTAAATTTTTCGTATAGTGTTGGATCAATTTCATATCCAGTTATAGCATTATATCCGATATGCATGAGTTCGGAAATAAAGACTCCATGACCAAAACAAGGATCAAGCACAAATGAATTTTTATTAGCAGTAAGTAACGATACCATATATTTAGCTATAATCTCTGGAGTAAACACTTGTCCTAAATCAAATTTCATAAGAATTTACCCCTTTCTCACTGAATATTATAAACATAATATACTTTTTACGATTATACCACATTTATAAAAAACTTTAAAGCCTCCTAGCCAAACTGTCCACTCTAAATTCTCATTAACATAATTAGCAAGTTTTGTAAGCAGCTAATCACTATACTGTTTCCTGCCATTTTATATAGTTGTGTATCCGATGTTCCAGATGAAAGTACTACATCAATACAGTTGTCATTCCACCCCATCAACCTCCAACACTCTCTAGGTGTCAGTCTCCTAATTGATATTAGATCATCTTTATCAACAACTACTCCTATGTCATTTGGCGATGTTTTGAGTGTTGGAATCATATTTTTTTGAACAACTCCTCTTTTTTGGTGCGTTCTATTGGTGTATATACCATCTCCAACATGAGCCAATGCATATCCTTGTTTTGTCTTTTGAGGAACCATGATGAAGTTATCAGTTGCTCTACTACCAGGGCATGTGCTAATTGTGTAAGCATATTCACTATTTTCATCATGTAATCGAAATCTATTCCCTCGAATGAATCCATTACGATCATTTGTATCCGAAAGATTTCTAATAAGTCTTTCGCTCAAAAAATACTTTTCTGAAACATGCTTTTCCAAATAATCATTTAACTTGTTTTCAAGTTTTATCTTTGTTGGAAAAATATAGTTCTTGGTATCAAGTGTACTGACCATAAACACTCTCTCTCTATTTTGAGGGATACCATAATCTTTAGCGTTGAGGACTTGATAGTAATTTCTATATCCATGTGACTCAAGAAATGATTTCCATTCATTAAATAATCCTATGAACCTCTTGCTTACAAGGTTTTTTACGTTTTCCATAAGTAGATATTTAGGTAGATTACCTTTGATTGCTGCATTATTTATTAATCTTTCAACTTCCCACAATAGACTACTACCAGTATCAGAATCACGATCAAACCCCTTCATTTGACCAGCCAACGATATATCAGTACAAGGAAATGAATAAGTCCATAAATCAGCTGTGGGTAATACCTCGATCTCTTTAATATTCCCTAGGTTGTTAGGCTTTCCATGCAAAGCTTCATAAACTTTTAATGCGTACTTATCTATTTCACTAATCGCAACTATTTCGTGCTCAATATTGGCGTCTTTAAGAGCTTGAGCTTGAGCACCAATTCCAGCAAATAATTCAACAACTTTTAACATTCCTAAATCTCCTCTTCAGTATTTGCGTGGATACTGGCATGAGATTTACTTATATTTTTGGTTTGTCCAACTTATTACAATTTCATCTATTATTTGATAAACTCGACTTCTACTTTGTTTTATCTCAATCTTAATCTTCTCAATCCAGTGATTGTTGACGATGGAAACTAGGACAGTTTTCTGGATATCATTTAAGTTCTTCATTATGGATTTGTATTCAGATAATATTCTTTCCGCTTCCTTAATTCGTTTTTCAATAACTGTTATCTTATCTAACCAATACAATAGCTCACTGTCACCTGATGAACGTGAACCAGAAGAACCAATCCGATCATAAGATACACCTTTGTACCCAATAAGCTTCATGTTGTAAAACTCTAACTTTTCTTGGAGTTCTTTTTCTTTTCTCATCGCTCTTCTTACATCATCAATCCACTTGTAAAAGGGTTCGTTTAATCCACGATTCGAATGACTCATTAGCTGTTTTCCTCCTATGTTCAAATTGCTTTAAATTTGTTTGAACTGACTCTCTCATGAAAGCGAACTTATCTTCTATCGGTGGATTGGGGTTCTTTGAATACTTAACCACATAATCTACAGCAGATAGGACATCTTCGAATCCATACCCGTGGATTAAATCTTCAAACAAGATGTTAAATTTGATAATGTCAAGAGATGACTCATCGATGTATTTGTTTTTGATTAAAGAATTAGTAATAAAATGTAATTTAGGGAGGCCGTACGGCCCTTTATCTTCTTTATCCTCTTTATCAATTTTTCTTTCTTTTTTCTTTTCTTTTTCTTTTTGTGTACTTTTGTCGACATTAATTCGGTTATTGTCTGCATTAACTTGGGTATTGCTACCAATAACGCCATTTGTGTTATCAATAACCCCATTATTGTCTACATTAATGTTTTTTGATGTTTTGTTAAATATGCTTAGTTCCAACATCGTTTTTTCATCAAGTAACCAGTATTTATCCTGACCGGTGTTCTTTCTTCTTCTGGTCGATAAAATGAACTGTTTTTGAATTGATTTTGATGTGATCACATCTTCCTTCAGTAGATCGTAATTAAATAAACCCACTTTCCCACAATAGACAATAACCTCTTCAATATCGATTGGGTTTGGTGTCCAGTTCGCACCGATGCTTTTCATGAGCGTTCTTGCGAGTGAAGCGATTGATTTTTCTAAATAATATCCATTGGCGTATATCATCGAGAGCAACCTTATGTAGATGATTTCACCTAAATAACCAAAAGCGAGATTGAGATCCTGTATCTTTTCATCTTCAAAAATATTCACATCGAGAGGAAAGTATTGTAAACCTTGTTTGAATGGTCGTGCCATGAGTTATTCCTTTCCCTAGGTATAGTTAAAAATCGCCCAATAAGGGCTTATACTAAATGACACTTGAAAGCCACTTCACACATACTTGATACACTGTTCGCAGTATATTAACGTGTAGTTCACATTACTGTTCACAAGCATTATCGGTAAGTGTGAAGCAGCTAACAGTTGTCTTTACTTCATGTTCCGTAGAATGAATTCATCTAAGTGTTCTTGAGTCACTCGCCATTGGTTTCCAACCTTGAATGCTTTGATTTTCTTGGTCTTGATATACTTTAAAAGAGTCGGCCTTTTGACTTGTAGTATCTCTTGAAGCTCATTCACGCTATAGACATTCTCATTTTTCTTTCCGTTGTTTGTTTCCATCGTATTCTTTTAGTATCCTTTCGATGAATGTAATCCCGCCTTTATAGACGTATGTTTTGGTTGATTTAATAACTGTTCCACCAGATACTACTTTCGCTTCAACAACTCTGAAATACTTCTTATCACAGAAGTCTTGAAACGGTATGTTCTGTTCATCTAAAACATGAGCAGTTCTTAGAATTTTCAATAAGACATCTCTCCCGATATTCTTGAAGCGAATCACTTCATGAACCATATCTAGATCCACACAACTTGTTGTTCCAAGTAAGTTATCAATAGCTTTAATTTTTGGTGTATTCATTTTGAGTGTGGTTTCTAAGACATTCGCTCTGACTTTAAGTTCTTGAAACTCATCCAGGAACTCGATAATCTTATCCGGATTCTCAAAATCCTCAATCTGATAGATGCCATAACGGATGAGCTGAGGTAATACGGTGCGATATAACCAATCTCCAATCACTTCTGCGTCTTTACGCTTGGATTGGAAGAATATGGTGGATAGGTGGTCTGCTGTAACAAAGAACATATTTTGATGTGTTTTATCGTGGGGAACGCTCACAAGCTTTATACTGGTGTCGTTCAGTTTGGTCCGGACTTCTGATACGCTTTTTATCTCAAACATGCGACAGAGATCCTTTAAGTTGAAGCAAGGTTCATCATCCACTATCGTGGCACGAACTTTGCCATAGGCATTGTGTTCAAACTCTCTAATCATAGGGTTTCCCTTCATTTTTTCTTTTTGGTAGTTTGGAATAGTGCTGTGCTTATCTGCCACTCAAGATGATTCTTTGCTTTGCTCAATCGGTGAGCATAAATCTTTGTGGTAGATATGTCTTTGTGACGCATTAATTGCTGTGCTGCATCTAAATCTCCACCCAAGTCCAGCGCTAAAGAAGCTGCTGTATGCCTTAGGCTATGGGCAGAGTACTTGGGATCATCGATTCCGATATCTCTAAGCATTTCTTTAACCACCATACTAATCATTCGTGTCCTCAGTCTGGTTCCCCGATAGGGTTTCGTATGATTAATGAAGAGTGGTTTATATTCATCTTGTCGCTCGATCAAATATTCTTCAATCAAGCCATACACTTCTGGAGAGAGTTTGACATACGCATCTTTCTCATCGTGACCTTTACCCATGATGTATAACACCTTGGTTTCATCCACGAAGCTGATATCATCCACATCTGCTCTTTCCACTTCAATCGTTCTTAATCCGGTTGTTAGTAATAGCGCGATCAGAGCATGATCTCTTTTTCCAATGATGCTCTTACTCGCATAGCGTTTCGCTCTGTTTAATAGTTTTATGGCCGCTTCAAGTGAAAGTGATTCCCTCTTAAAGTCGGATTCAATCTTCATACCTTTTACACCTTCAGCTGCATTAGGTCCAAATCCCTCAATGTAGTACCATCGATAAAATCCCCTTATCACTACGATGTGTTTTTGAACAGATGCAGCTCTTAGCCTGGACTTCAGTTGTTCACGATAAGCCATGACATCTTGCCTGGTTGGTAGGTTAGGCAAGCCATCAGCGAACTCAGCGAACTGGGCAAGCATCTTCCCATAGGATCGCTTGGTGTTTTCTTTGATATCGAATCTCTGTATATAAATATCGATTATCTCTCGAAAAAAGTCCTTGTCGTCCATTTTTATCCTTTCAATGGTTTGTATAATTTGATTTGCGTTGTATAATCGGAGTTGTAGAAGGGCGGTCGCTTTTCTACTGGCCAGGTTTGTACCCCAAATACAAGCTTGGCGTCTTTTTTATTTCACCCGATTAAAATCGTTGTGTTTTTTCACATGTTCACTCTCGAGTTCAAGAAACTTGATCGCATCGATCTGCAGGACTCTGATGAGCTCTAGTACGAGTGGTATCGGTAGTTTCTGACCTCTTCGGCCACTCTCTATTTGATAATAGTAATAGTGAGAGAGATTTAACATTCTGGAAACTTCTTCCACGGATAAACCCAGATTGTTTCTGTGCTCGATAAGATAAAACCTTGGTAGTGGTGTGGCTCGGTCGCGATTCTGAACTTTCCCTGTTCCGTTGACAGGCATGTACTTTCCTCCTTTCGTCAAATTCGATGGTGCCTTGATTATATGAGAAAGCAGTCTATCAAAAAATAACTTGGAGAAGGGAAATCACAACAGCAACAAAAAGAGTTTTCATATGGCTGAAAACCCTTGTTTTTACGATAGAATTGATAGTTAATGTCATCAGTAACATTGACTTGTAAACATTTGTTGTGGTATCATTATTGCAAAAATATACGAATGTGAAGAGGTGACCTCCATGGTTAAATTAAACACCGAAGATGATTTTAATAATTTGTTCATCTGTGAGAATCTAAAGCGTCTACGTATCTCACACAATTTATCAACAACCCAAGTAGCTAGCGTCATAAAAAAATCCCGCCAAGGCTATCTCAATTACGAGAACGGCTCCAGGGAGATTGGAATACACGATTTAATTAAGCTTTCTCAGTTCTATGGTGTTTCGATTGATCATATAACCGGTAATCCATTCTCAAACAGAATCAATAACACCCTCGCATTCAGAACCTACGCGATGATTGATAATGAGCTCAAGCAAGTCCTGCCTTATAATATCAATGCAGAAAATGATGATGTCATTCTGGTGAGATATAACGAGCAAAAAATTGACTTCTTCTGGCGTACGCAAACTTATCACAAGAATCAAGTGATGCTCTTTTCATACTATAACCAGCACTATGTCTCTAAGATATTTTACAACATAGATGGCGGAGGTTGTTTCTTTATTCTTGATGAAATGTTTAACTTTACAAAAGCACAGTCAGAAAACCTTATTATACATGGTATTCATGCAGGTACAATTT
>JBFLXS010000029.1 GCA_040755795.1 bacterium
CCCGGTGAGTTTTAAGTAAGTAATTGTTGTCTCCATAGTGCCCTTAATAATCTTCTCTGTAACCACATTTATCTTTTCTATCATTTTCTCTCTGTGTCCTCTGTGTCTCTGTGGCTAATCTTTTTTTCACATAGTTCAACTTTTTCCATTGCTTGTTTTTGCCAGTCTTCGTGAGGGGTATAAAAGCTACGGATGGCGTAAATTCCATGAACTATTTCACCGTAAGTATCCTTTGCTTCTTTAAACTGACCATCTTTTTCATACATCTGACCTATTTCAAATATTCGCTCTTTTGCCTTTTTCACCCATTTTGAACCCGGGGTATAAAATCTAATGGTCGAGCCATACCAGACAACGGCCATCGCATAATTTTTTCCCTTGTATTCTTTTTCTCCTTCATAAAATGCCTCTTTTGCCCGATGTAATGTCTCTAACCAGACCATTGTAAAGGCAATTACTATTACTCCTAAAACAGTTAAGATAATCTTTAATGGTTTATTCTTCATTTTTTAAACCTCCTCTGAAATGATAGAATTCTGCCCCGCTGGCTTTATCCGTCATTCGCTGTAACGATTGGGGTAGATATTAATTTATTTTTTCGCCCAAAGCTTCAATATCGGCTAAATCCTTATGACGGTATAATGCCTTTTTGTTTATACTCGATATTCAAGTTTTTTTAAGATTAAGTGGTTTATCCTTTTTTAACCGCAAAGAACGCAAAGAAATTAACCGCAAAGAACGCAAAGATTATAGGTTGTTCACCACCCTTTTAATTCCTTCCTTGAGTCTTAATACATTGAAATTTATAAGCAATTAACAATATTTGAAAGTTCGTTTTCGTTTATAGACCTGTTTTCCTTTCTTTGCGTCCTTTGCGAAACCTTCCTTTGCGCTCTTTGCGGTTAAATCTTTATACCTTTAAAAAACTTGAACATCGAGTATTAGATATCTTGCAATGACCTGAACGCTTACAATTTTGTTTTCCCATGTCGACCTATTTCACAGGTCGAAATCTTTTAATGCCGCAAGTATTTTTTTGCCATTTTCTACGGATGGTTTTACAAAAATGTCCATATCTCCAGTATATCTGGGAGCACCATGAAATGCCAGGGCATAACCACCCACAATTAAAAAATCAACCTGATGTTTGTTGAATAACTCTAACAACTCTTTGAAGTCTTGCTGTATTTCCATTATATTGCTTCCTTAAATAATCCACTGTCCTAATTCTCTCTTTTACAGATTTCCTTAACCAATATTCTAAATCCGAATTATCCTTTTTTGTATTTAACTCTTTTATTTTTACTACCTTGCGAATCATTTTATCTCCCAATTTCTAATTCCCTAATCTTATCTAATCTACGGATATGTCTTTCTTCGTTGGAAAATTCTGTTTCCAGGAATATCTTTAAAATTTCCTTTGCTTGTTGAGAGTTCACTATTTTCGCCCCCAGAACTAAAATATTAGCATCATTATGTTCTCGGCATAATCTTGCGGTCATTGTATCACCGCAAAGAGCGGCACGGATACCTGGGATTTTATTAGCGGTAATTGACATTCCTATGCCGGTGCCACAAATAAGTACCCCGCGTTCAAATTCACCATTACTTACCTTTTTAGCCACCTTAATCCCAATATCCGGGTAATCAACGGATGTTTCATCATAGGTCCCAACATCTTCATACTCATAATTTAAAGATTTTATTAATTCCTTTTTTAAGTCAATTCCAGCATGGTCACAACCAAAGACAATTTTCATTCCATTAGTTTTTTTATCAATCGCGTTAGACACTTTTTAATCTCCAAAAAACAGGTTTCATATCCTTCTCTTGAACCACCAATTGGGTCAGCAATCTCTTTTTTCCCTAATCCAACATACTCAGACAAAAGAAATGTTTTTCCTTTTGCTGATGGTAAAATACTCTCTACCCTTTCTTTATGATAACTCTCCATCGTCAGGATTAGATTTGCTTTTTTAATCATCTGTTCATTTAATAGTGTAGAAAAGGCAGCAGTGGGGAGAATCCCTTCATTTTCTAATATTTTTAGACTCATGGGAGTAACATTTCCGTTATTAATAGCAGATGTTCCAGCAGACTTAACTTCAACTAAAAAATTTGTCTCTTTTGCCATTTTGGCGAACAATTTTTCTGCCATAAAACTTCGGCAGGTATTACCTGTGCAAACAAATAAGATATTCTTCGAATTAAGAACTCTGAATAATTCTTTAGAACCAATTGCTCCTTCACGCAAAATAACAGGTGATTTACCTGTTAAATCTAAAACAGTCGAGGCAATACCCAATTTTGTTTTACCACCATCTATGATTAAATCTATTTTATCTTTTAAACCTGCCATTACTTCCTCACAGGTAGTTGGTTCTTTATGGCCAGAAATATTTGCTGAAGGACAGGCAATCGGGGTTTTTGAAGACTCAATTAATGCTAAAGCAATCTTATTATCTGGCATTCGGATGCCAACAGTCCGCTTTTCACCCATTATCATTTCAGGAACTAAATCACTGGCAGATAAGATTATCGTTAAAGGACCAGGCCAGAATTTATCTATTAATTTCCAGGTATCATCAGGTATATCTTTTGCTAATCTTGATAGCTCATTAAAATCTGAAATAAGTAAAGATATGGGTTTGGATATGGGTCTTTTTTTTACCTCAAAGATTAATCTTATTCCCTCTTTATTCAACCCATCTACCCCTAATCCATAGACCGTTTCCGTAGGAAAGGCAACAAGTTTTCCTTTTTTAATAAAATTAGCCGCCCTTGTTATCTTCTCCTTTTCTGGATAGATGGGGTCTATTTTTAAAATTTCTGCTCCTTTTTGCACTTTAAATACTATACCATATTACTTTAAGAATGTCAATTGTTTTTTTGGTAATTCGTAACCGTTCACTGCTCTTCACCGCAGAGACACAGAGACGCAGAGAAAAAATTAAGTAACTATTCAGCCACTGATTGACACGGAGTAGCACGGATAAATAGTCAGAAGACAGAACTCAGAGGACAGGTGAGAAATGGGGAAACGGAGAAAGGGAGAAACGGAGAAGGAGAGGAGAGACGAAGCACTATACTTGAATTTTCAGCCCTCAGCCTAATTACGGACACAGAAAACGGACACGGATTACGAATTTTCAGTGTTTCATCTGTGTCCATCAGTGGCTGAATAGTTACATTTCTTGTAACCGTTCAGGTGGGAATTTACCGCAGAGACGCAGAGGAACAGAGAAATAAATCAGATAACAGAAAAGATTATTGAGGTAATCATTGTCATACATAGGACATCAAAACCAAATTATTAATCAATCATGAGATGTCGGGCCTCAAAAGCTTGCTCTGATGAAAATCAGGAATGGAATGAAGCGTATGGTAAATAGTTTTTAATTTTTTCTCTGCGTCTCTGTGTCTCTGCGGTGAACGGTTACCATTTCTTGTTCTAAATCATATCAATATACCCACAGGGGCATTCTTCCGCACATTTCTTGCACCCCTGACAGAGGGCTAAATTGAATTCGTAATGTTTACCTTTGGGTAATTTCTTGACTGCAGAATCCGAACACAGAATATAGCAGTTGTCACAATCAAAACATTGACCACAACTCATACATCTCTTAGTTTCTGCAATAGCCACAGGTTCATCAACGGTAAAAGCGACTTCGTTAAAATTATTTACCCGTTCTTGCGGACTAAGATTTGAGGTTTGAACTCGGGCTAATTTTTCATAGTAATTAAAATTCATCTTCGTATGTCGGATGATAGTTGGGGCAGGAATTTTTGCAGGTTCTCTTTCTCGTAAATAGTCGTCAATTGCCTCAGCTGCCTTTCTTCCCAAACCAATCGCCTCAGTGACCAGACCGAGTTGATTTGTTACATCACCACCAGCAAACACCTTATCAATGTTTGTTTTTCCTCTTTCATCGATGGTAATCCAGCCTTTTTCATTTTTGATTTGCTCTAAACCTGTAAAAACAGGTATTTGACTGATAGCGGCAATGATAGCAGTTGCCTTTATTTCAAATTCAGACCCGGCAATAGGTATTGGTCTTCTGCGACCACTGGCATCTGGCTCACCCAGTTCCATACGAATACACTTTAATCCAACGGTTTTGTTACCTTGTTTTATGACTTCAACTGGAGCGACTAAAAGTTCAAGATGAATTCCTTCTTCTTCGGCTTGATTAACCTCATGCTCAATAGCCGGCATCTCTACTTTTGTTCTTCGATAGAGGATAGTTACATCCGCATTTTGTCTTCTGGCGACCCTGGCCGCATCAATGGCACTATTTCCACCACCAATGACCAGCACCTTTGAACCTAAATCAATTTGTTTGCCAGAATTAATCTGATTCAGATACCAGGCCGCGGTAAAAACACCTTCAGCATCTTCGCCCGGAATGTTTAGACCCGCTCCTTGATGTGCACCAATAGCTACATACACCGCATTATAGCCTTTTTGTAACTGTTCAAATGAAATATCTTCTCCAATCCTTGTCTTGCATTTGAGTTCAATCCCTAATTCTAAAATCGCATTAATCTCAGCATCAAGAATATCTTCTGGCAATCGGTAGCGAGGGATACCATATCTGAGCATTCCGCCTGGCTTGTCAAATCCTTCAAACACAGTAACTTTATAGCCTTTTCTGGCTAATTGATAGGCACAGGAAAGACCTGACGGTCCTGCACCAATTACGGCAACCTTCTCTGGATATGTATCCGGATAAAGTTTTTTATGTTTCAGGTTATTTTTAATCCCGTACTCACCAATGAATCTTTCAACCGCATTAATACTTACTGCCTCGTCCTTTTCTTTTCGATTACATTCTTTTTCACAGGGATGTGGACAAACTCTACCACAAACTGCCGGGAATGGATTTTTATCGACTAAAGTTTCCCATGCCATTTTAAACGCATCTTCATAGTTCCTTCCATAGTTTTGTGATTGAGCAATAATTGTTAAATAACCCCTAATATCTGTTCCACCTGGGCAGGTATAACTACACGGTGGTGTTTTTGGGGTATATTTAGGTCTTAGTGCAGAGGTTTCTCTGCCTCCACGCAAACCAATTTTTTCTAAAGCCCGTTTTCTTGTTTTTAGAACTATAGCCATAGTTTCCTCCTTTGTAACTATTCACCACGAAGAGCACGAAGGACACGAAGATTGGACAGAACAAATCTCTTGTAACTATTTACCCAAATGAAGTGCAAGGTAATCAGTAATCAGGTAATCGGTAATCGGTAACAAGCAATTGATCTTTTCCCTTTACCGATAACCTGATGACCGATAACTGATTACCTGAATTTCACTTCAGATGGCTAAAATGTTACAATCTCTTTATGCCTTCTTTCAATCTTTCCATGTAAATTCAAACAAACCTGGCTCAAGAGTTCGATGCACCGCTATAGTGCCTCCAATGACTCTAATTTATCAAATTTCACTTTGTGTCCTTCGTGGTGAATAGTTACCAAACATTTTACTCATTCGCGGCCGCTTCTTTATGAGGTATCTCGACAAATGTGCCCCCAAAGTAGGTATAGACACAGCGTCCGGAATCTATTAACATATTGATAGCCTTCCTCGCATCGTCTTTGGAAACTCTATCCTCACCATATTGCATAGTCATCTCTTTAGGCAAGTCATTTGGTTTAAATTTTTTCTTACCGGCGTATTCCTCTATCATTTTGAACATTGCATCCGCTATTTCTTCAATAGACATTTTATCTGCCATTTTTTATCCTCCTATTGTTATAGATATGCCGCCCAGTCACACGGTCATTGATTAGCCACAGAGCCACAGAGGGCACAGAGAGAGAGTATAAGTTGTTTTTATGTCGTGTAGTCTAACATAGACTTACTCCTCAGTAGTACTCTGATAAGAAACATTTTGGTTCTTTAGTTCATATTCCTCTGTGTTCTCTGTGTCTCTGTGGCTAAATATCTTTACTTCATCTGCGTTGTCTTTCGATATGTTTGACCGGCATGTTTAAAGTCATCGATATGATACTTGGTGAATTTAATACCGGTCAAATCAAAGAATTTTGGCCAGCCAATTCGATTTATCCATTCACCAACCCGTTCGTATTTTCTGGCATTTTTGGCATAGACCTCAATGATATTTTTTACCGCAGAGACGGCTTCAGGCCATCTTGGTGGATTATTTGGTAGAAAAGGTATGGCTAATTTAGTGAACATAGGTGTAGTTCTTGCATTGGAAACCTTTCCGCCTACCCAGATAGAGACGCCATCATTTAATGGGTCAGCAATTGGCATCGCTGGACAAACAGTGTAGCAATTGCCGCAATACATACAATTATCTTCATCTATCTCTACCGATTTTTTACCATCAATGATAGTTGGTCTAATCGCCGCCAAAGGGCAGGAGGCAACAATTGATGGAATCTCACACAAATTGCCTAATTTTTCATGATTAATCTTGGGTGGTCTTCGGTGAACACCAAGAATGGCGATGTCTGAGCAATGCACAGCACCACACATATTTAGACAGCATGCTACCGCAATCCTTAATTTATGTGGTAATGCTATTTTGCCGGTAAAATAATCGGTCAATTCATCCATCACGGATTTAACAATACCTGAGGCATCCGTAGCCGCAGAATGGCAATGAACCCAGCCTTGTGTATGAACGACATTGGAAATAGTATTTTTTGTTCCGCCTACAGGCAGATTCTGAATCTCCAAATCCTTGATTAAAGGTTCGATATTGCCTTCCTTTGCCAGTAAAAATTCAACATTGTTTCTACTGGTAAATCTCAAATACCCATCGCAGTATTTATCCGCCAGGTCACATATCAGTCGGATAAAATCACTGCTCATCAATCTGGGTGAGCCAACCCGCACTGTATAAATTTTAGCCCCTGTTTCCGCAACATGGACTAAAACACCTGGTTTTAATACCTCATGGTATTTCCACTTACCATAGTTTTCCTTGATAATTGGGTGTAAAAACTTTTCATAATGTGGTGGACCTATATCTGTTTGTCTTTCTGCCATTTTTTAATTTACCTCCTTGTTTTTGCCACAGAGACACGGAGAACACAGAGACTTTTTGTAACATTTTAGCCATCTGAAGTGAAATTCAGGTAATCAGTTATCGGTCATCAGGTTATCGGTAAAGGAAAAAGATCAATTGGTTGTTACCGATTACCGATTACCTGATTACCGATTACCTTGCACTTCATTTGGGTAAATAGTTCCGACTTCTTATTATTTCTTTGTGAACTCTGTGCCTCTGTGGCTAATATTTTACTCTTCCTCGTAATACTCCTCATAGAATATGTATGGATTCTCTCTGGGTTGGGAGACCATTTGTGGGACCGGCTCAAGCCCTATTTTTTCAAGGAAATTACCCAGTCCTATTCGTTGGATACATTCACCAATTCGTTCTCTTGCTTTGCCATATTCATCCCAGAAATCCCAGATTCTTCGGATAAGACTCTTAAGTTCCTCATAAGGTGGTTCCATTTTCATAAAGGGTACCAGCACTGATGATAATTGTGCTCCTTCAACAATTGGTGCTTTTGCACCCAGAAGGATACAAGCACCCTTCTCTTTTCCTATGCGAAGGGCTTTTGGCAGGACATTAATACAATGCATACACTTACTGCAGGATTCATTATCAATCTTTAGTTCTTTTCCATCCCATTGGATACATCTTTTGGGGCATTTATCGCAGACATCAGATTGAATATTTGAGTATTCTTTAACGGCATCCTGGTCAATCTGGATGTTATCCTGCCATATTCCGATAACTGAAAAATCAGATCTGGCAATAGATGCGACGCAATCATTGGGACAGCCAGCCATCTTGAATTTCCATTTGTAAGGGAAAAATGGGCGATGGAGTTCATCCTGATAGGTCATAGTTAAATCGTAAGTCAGTGCCAGTGTATCGTAGCAAGCAAATTCACATCTTGCCGGTCCAAGACAACAACTTGGCGTTCTCACATCAGACCCTGAACCACCTAAATCCCAATTATTTGAAGATAAATCAGTAAAAAATGGTTCAAGGGCATCGGTATCCGCACCTAAAAATATTATATCCCCGGTTGAGCCATGCATATTAAGGACTCCCGAACCATATTTATCCCATGTATCCACTAATTGTCGCAAAGCCGCAGTTGTGTAAAACCAAGCTGAAGGTTGA
Organism: bacterium; assembly: GCA_040755795.1. Taxonomy (NCBI): domain Bacteria; species bacterium. The sequence goes on from JBFLXS010000029.1 coordinate 8,178, forward strand.
TTGACACGCACAGTATGGAAATGTGCCGCATTAGGAAATTCCTCCGGGACATCTGAAAATCTACCAATCACACCACCACCATACCCTTTAACTCCAACAATACCACCGTGTTTCCAATGAGTTTTCTTATCTTTATAAGATAACTCAAGTTGACCTAAAAGGTCTTTTGCTTTAGGGCTTCTCTGGCTAAGTTTCTTCAGGTCTTTAACAAAACTTGGCCATTTACCCTTCTCTAACTCGTCCAATAACGGTGTTTTTGAATCAGACATTGATTTTTTCCTCCTTATTTATAATTTTGGATTTTGGGTTAAAACTCATCAAATCCCATAACATCCATGAATATTTTCGACCTGTGAAATAGGTTTTAATAAGAGGCAAGAAACTTTCCATAGATAAGATATTCAAGCTCTACTACTACTAAAAACAGGTCGCTCCTACGGAGCTGCAAATATATTGCTTTTGCGAAATTACTACAAACAGATTGTTCCTACGGAGCTTTATTCAAGTTAGTTCCATAGGAGCGATCTGTTTATTCTGTTTCTCACCTTCTCACCCTCTATTGGGGGATATTTGTATAAACCTATTTCACAGGTCGAATTTTTTTTGGGGGTAAAAAAATAATTTAGTATTGTGTCCCCGGACTTACTTACTTCGGCGGCGGGCTTGCCTGCCGTCCGATGCAACGTCTGGTTAGACAGAGAAGCTATCAGTTTTTTCTAAAGCGTTCTTGATCTCCTTTACAACTTTTGGATTCTGTTCTTTTGATAAAGTTTCTTCAAGTATCTTTTTTGCCTTCTTGTTGCCTATTCTTCCTAATGCCCACGCAGAATATGCTCTGATTTGTGGCTTAGGGTGTTGTAGTGTCTCTTCAAGTGCACCAACTGCAGCAGGATCAGCAATGTTACCAATCGCAACGATGGCATTTCCTCGCATGGTATCTATCCCTGCCCATCTGGCGAAGCGAGAGAGCGTCTTTCTAAAGTATTCTCTATCAGAAGTGACCAGAGGAATGAGCTCTGGACTGTCACTAACCTCTTCTAATGGTACAGGATATTTATCACGAGGTTTAAGATGTTTATTCTTGGGACAAACTTTCAAACACTCGCCACAGCCAAAAAGACGATTTTCTTGTTTCTCCCGAAGCTCTGGAGAAATAAAAGTTCCCCAGAGCCAATTAGTGATACACCTTTTTCTCTCTACCTTAAAAGGTTCATAGATTGCCCGTGTAGGACAAGCCTTAAGGCAAATATCACATTCCTCACAATCAAAGTCTTTTACAGGATGATCTTCATAATCTAATGGAGCATTGGTTATCAGAGTTTCAAACATTACCCAAGAACCTAAATTTTCGGTGAGTACCACTGCATTCTTGCCATACTTACCCAGTCCTGCCCGTACAGCCGCAAGCTTTGCAGGTATCTTCATAGAGGAAACTGCCTTGAACCCTTCCTTGCGTAAGAATTGCTTGATGACCTTCTCGGTGTAAGCACGCATAGGCATATATACCTTAACTCCATAGGAACTGAACCTGCCTCGCGGATTGCCTGGTTCAGATGGCAAAATGTTAAGCTTGTCATAGATACAAAACCCTCCCACAATGACTGCTTGGGCATCTTTCAATATCTCTTTCGGGTCAACAACTTTCTCCTTTTCTCCCTGGATATTGAAAGGCTTTGCCGAGGTTATACCAATAAGGTCTATTTCTGCTGCTATTGTTTCCCTTTTCAGTCCATCACTAATCTTTATCTTCACAGACTTTTCCTGATTTCTTCAAGAGTAGTTTTAGCCTCCGGTGCCATCTCGAAAAACTTGTTGAGTTTCTCGCAAGCGTATTCGTTACAATAGGCACAATTTTTGAGACTTTTCTCTTGTCCACATTTTCTTACTTCACAAACTTTGCAGTGACAAAACAGTCTTTCGCTTTCTGACAAACATCCATCACAATTAATATGTTCTGGTGGGATGTCCATATTGTACTGTTTAGACCACATCTCAGCAACTCTCTTTCTTTCGTTGTCGTCATCCTTTTGGGTTGCTAAAAATGCAGGGCATTCAGTGCAGACTATTCCACAAAACCCAATCATTTTCTCCATAGCCTTTCACCTCCAATATTTGTAGTGTTTCTATTCTGTCTAACGATAAAGTTCAGGTGCGGCGGGGAGGATTGCCACTAAACTTTATAAGCAAGATAAAACTTTGAGAGACCACAAAACTTTGACCACGGCACAGTCCCCCGCCGTCAACTGCAACGCAGGGTTAGACAAAAGCTCTGATTCAGTATCTTTTCTTTTTCCTCTGCCTCACCGAATTATTGTGCATTCCACATTCAAGTGAGTGTTGCCAAGAAAAACTACATTTTGTTTGACGAGGAACAAATTTTAGTGTATGTATAACTCTATTAAAATAAAGCGATTAAGAAATTAGGTATAAACTTACATGGAGTATTCACTAATTCATATCATAAGATTTTGATCATAAATGAAAAGTTGGAATATCTTTACATCTATATTCAATCTATTGTTTTTCAATGGGTTATGCAATATTCATCAAATTATATAGATGAAAAGATTTGTCAACACTCACTCAAGGTCTGATATAATGAAAAGGGTTGCAGAGCTCGTCATTTTGAGGTATAATATTAAGGACCTCATAATGGGTCACTCCTGACATAGTCAGGACAAGAGCCTCCATAGTGGGGCTAAATCTCAAAAAGGAGGTGCAACCCATGAATTACATCGGCGTTGACTTGCACAAAAATTATTCATTCATCACTCGTATGGATGAAAAAGGAGAAAACATCAAACAGATGAGAGTAGAAAATGACCCTCTATCACTCGGACATTTCCTCGATACCGTCTCTCCTGATGACAAACTGGCTTTAGAAGCTACCTGGAATTGGTATTACTTCTACGAGATGGTTGAGGATAGAAACCTATCTCTTTCCCTCGCTCATCCAAAGAATACCAAAGCTATTGCTTCTGCTAAAATTATCACTGATAAGATTAGCTCCACTACTTTAGCTCATTTACTCCGCGCTAATCTTCTGCCAACAGCTTATATCCCAACTCGTCAAGTTAGAGATACCAGAGAGATCCTCCGCTACCGAGCATCCTTAGTCGCTATCCGAAGTATGATCAAAAATAAAGTCCATGCTCTCCTCTCTAAAAATGGAGTTCATCCTCATTTCTCAGATATATTTGGTCAAAAAGGATTAAACTACCTCAAGAATATAAAATTACGGCCTTGCTATCGTCAACCTCTTAATGGTTACCTCAAAATAGTAGAAGTGCTTACTCAAACAATCTCTGAAGTAACAAAAACTATTGAGGAGTTGGTAAATAAAAATCCTCAAGCCACACTACTGATTACTATGCCTGGTATCAGCTATTACTCTGCCCTCCTTATCCTTATGGAAATTGGAGAGATTGACAGATTCCCCTCTGATAAACAATTATGCTCTTATGGTGGTTTAGTCCCTTCTGTTCATTCATCTGGGGGAAAAACCAGAATGGGCTCCATCACTAAAGAAGGGTCTAAATGGCTTAGATGGATCCTTATCGAATTATCCGGACACGCAGCCAAAGGCTCAATTAAGTTTAATCGTCTCTACCAACGAGTATCTCGTAAGTATGGTAAACCTACTGCCAGAGTAGCTGTAGCCAGAGAGATGCTTAGAGTTATTTACCATATGCTCAAAAATAATGAGCCGTTTCGGGTTGTCCCTGTACCGAAACAAAAATCTTCCAGCCATCTCCACGGGGTCATGAGCCGATAAGAGCTCCTTAGGTCTGATTGAGAGGCTGGATACTCAATTATATACTGTGTCAAAGAACACGGATAGGTGACTGGTTTAAGTAGATAAACCCTAATTTAATTAAGGACTTTTAAATAGGTTTTCTCTTTAATCAAAGAGGTTAAGCATCTATTATTCTAACCTCTTTGCTCCTGCTTCAGAGAAAACCCCCGCTCGAGGAGTCCTTACAACCTCGTCGGGCTAAAAAGAGGAAGCAAAGAGGTATACTAAGTTTACTACTAAAATTCTGGATCTGTCAACTAAATTTTTTATACAAGGAGATATTTTTTACTTGACAAACCCTTTTCATAGGTGACCCTTAATAATACTTTCTTAATAATACTAATTGTCAACATTTTTCTGTAATTATATTCAATTGAAAGACTTATAAAGAGTGTCCCTTTTTGCTTCAGCGTGTTTTTTACGCTAATCTATTCCGCATTAACTGGAGCGATTTGTTATGGCTTTTTGCTTTCACAAGTTAGATTTGGTTCGGTAATTAATATCCCTTTAGAATAATCAATTGTTACGCGATAATCACGGAAAAAATCCAGACCAATTAAAGCATCTATACCCCATGATTTTTCAAAATGAGAAACATAAACTTTAAAATTTTTAATCTCATGCCCACAAATTTTGATTTGAGGAAGAACAACCATAGAATATTTCTGTGTCTGTAAGCCGCTTTTTATAGCCACATCATTTTTAACTTTATCAAGGAATCCTGCGTATTGAAGTGCCGTGTCAGAAAATTCCGTCATAGGAGCACCTGTGTCCAAAATAGCATCAAATTCAAGATACTTATGAGTGCCGATTACGATAAAAATGGGTAGATAGATATAGTGATCTGTTATATTAAACGTGGTAATGTTTGGCATGAGCCCTCCATCCCCCGGGAAATGTACTTTCTCCTGTATACTTAAAAGCCGATGATTGATTCAATGATGGTAAGGCAAATACTTCATCTTTTTCTGTAGAGTGTCGGGCTACTATACCTGAAATAAGATGTCCATTCTCATCCAACTCATATTCTATTATAAGTAGCCATTCATTAGGAAATTGATTTTTCATTTCGTTCCAACTTATTTTTTTCTCCATATCCGTCTCCTTTGTTTAATGGTACGACTCTGATTCTCCTTTAATTAAACTCATGTTAAAAAATAAATATCTCACATTATAATTTATTAGTTTTTATTCCTGCGTCTTTATATCCTGTGTTTATTTTACCTTTGATGTTTGTTAAGTTAATAATACATTCTCCTTTTTTGGAATCGTCATTTACATCTCCAATAATATCCCTTACCAATCCTGGACAAATATTTTCATAATGTGAGTAATCCTTTTTTAATTCTTCTAAAACATCTTCTGGTGCTGCTCCATAACGATAGGGTCTATCCGCCAGTGTTGCTTCAAGGTAATCTGCTAGTTGAAGCAATCCAATCAGCAATCCAATGTTTTTACACGACTCATTCTGGTTACAGAAGATTGAGGTTATTATAGCCTCTGGAGGGTAACCTTTTCTCTTCCGGTCATCCTTCGCATTTGCATGATGACGGTATAAAATATCAAGCCAACCACTATCCCGAGAAAAAGGTTCTAATATATCATAAGCACTCTGGGGGTGCCTTTTAATTAGTTTCTTTTCTTCAGAATCTTCTTCATATCTTTTTGGACTTAAAAGAATTTGTGCTGGAATTAACATTTTTCCAATATCATGTAATCTACTTGCTAAAAGAAGTTGTTCTGTCTCGTGTTCGGGTAACTTCATTTTTTGTGACCATTCTTCACATAAGTTTTCGACAATTATAGAATGTATTTTGGTAAAACGATCTTTTCCCTCAAATATTTGCGTGATAACGTCAGTTAGTGCATAGAATTTCTCATTAAGAAGGAGAGCATCAGCAAATCCTTTTCCTAATCCTCCCAAAATCGTCTTTAAGGACTCCTGTATTTGGGATGGGAAAGGGATCTCATCAGTGGTATATATACTAACATATCCAATCTTCTCCCCCTTGGCAATTAAAGGGACAAAACATAATGAATAAACTTTACATATATCAAACAAAATTTCTTTATTTCGTACATCTTTTTCATATTGAGGTTTCTCGAAAAACATAACCTCATTACCTCTGTTAAGATATTTCCCTAATCCTGGAGAGCCAAAACTCTCAGGAGATTCATAGTCCAATGATTTACCCTTCTCCTCAAACATTCTTTCAAATCCTACAGATGATAGTGGCTGAAACTGTTTCTTATCCCAGTATCTAAATAGATAATATAAATTTGGGGATTTTCCATTATTATTTATTTTCCATATCTCTTCTGTTACCAATTTAAATGTTTTGACTAACTGATCACCCATCTCCTTACGATTCTTTTCCGCCGTGTTTCTGTAAAGAGGTAAATCGAAAGTATTCGTAAGGTTACTGACCGCTTCAAGTATTGTCTTAATATCTGATGAATATTTTATGTTCTTCAATTATAACCTCCTTTATTTTTTAACTTTTTACATAGTTTCTTCATCTTATTGATCCGCTCATTAATATCTACTCCTACTTCCTGGTGTGTATGATCTATTGCAAAACATCTATTAGATCCATACTTTTTCTTATGGTCTTCTCTTTCTTTTAACATTGCCTTTGTTTTATCTGATCTAAAAATTTCAAAGATATTATCTACCAAAATATTACCTAAATACTGTTCTGGATGATTCATTAAGAGTACACACACCACAACTCTTCCTGTTTCATCAATAGTGATATAATCATTTACACAACGACATTCTGGAATTTCAACTTTTTCTATACCCTCCCTGGTTTTAATTATACCATCTAAATAACAAGGCCATGTTAATTCAAGATTCATATTATATCCTCCAATCTTATCTACCCACGCTTTCTGAACTTTTACTACTTCTTCAGGTGAATACATCATATTCTTTAAAGCAATACCTCTTCCCGTAGTAAGTAATTCTCTCATCTTCAATTTATCTATACCTTGTTTATAACCTGAACTAATCTTATGAGCAAAATATATATAATCTATAGCATCTTTAACAGGTTCTTTTTGGTAAATTATTTCATTTCCATTCTGATAAAATTTTTTAAGTAGAGTATAACGAAGCACGACTTTTAAGCTTGGGCTAATACTATTTTTAGATTCAAGGATATACTTTATCCCTTGTACTGTAGCGTCAAATGTACCTTTTCCCCTAATATATTCGTGTACTCTTCTATCTGAAGAATCAAGCCCAATTTGAAATATTAATTTTTTTCTATACCTTGAGACAAGTTCTGCAAATTCGATGGCTAAATTTTCACTAATTAAAGTACCATTTGTGTTTATTCTAACATCTATATCGTTAGAGAGACCATATTCTACTATCTCGAATAAATCTTTTCTCAGAAAAGGTTCACCACCAGTAATAGATATTTGTTCTAATGTTCCTTTTGGCTGGTTATTCACTAATTGCTTGATTAGATCTTTATATACACCTAATTCTAATCCTTTATGCTTATCAGAATTAAATTTAGGATCAGAGAATGTTTGAGTTGTGTAACAATATTTACATCTATCTAAATTACAGTCACTATTTATTTTAATTGTAAGTCTTTTAATAGTTCTTTCAGAAATCATTTTTATATTTTCTAACGCTCTCTCCCTTCAAAGTTATTTCCCTGCCCAATGGACAAATTTAGTTTCAATAAAGACAAACAATTTGTTTATAAGATATCCAAGGATCCCTATTACAATTAAAGTAGCGTAGAGTTCTGAAGTCCGGTAAAGTAAGCTTGCATTGAATATTCTTAATCCTAAACCCACAGAGGTTCCCATAAACATCTCAGTCATTATAACAACAATAAGAGCAATTGATAAGCCAATTCTAAGTCCTGCGAATATCTCTGGAAGTGCATCTGGGAAGATAATCTTAGTAAACATTTGATATTTAGAAATTCTCATTGTCTTAGCCACCATTATTCGTATCTTCTTGCTATGCTTAACTCCGTACATTGTATTTATGAGCACAATCAGGGATGTGGACCAAGCAGCAGTACAAATTTTTGTTAAATCTCCTGTACCAAAACATAAGAGGAAGAGAGGAAATAAGGCTGCTACTGGAATTGATCTAAAGAAATCAATTACTGCTTCCAGTGATAAGTAAACCTTTTCCGAGTAACCAATAAAAATACCTATAGGAATACCGATAGCAATTCCCAAAGAAAACCCAAAGATTAATCGATATAAAGTCTTAAAGATATCATTAAGGATTTCTCCTCTAATAGATAAGTTCCATAATTCATTAAAAGTGGTTATAGGAGAAGAGAGAAAAATAGGTTTAACTAACTGAGAAAATGTAAGGAAAGACCATATGATTATTAAAACAATTGGACCTACCAAAATTAATTTTTTCATTGACTTATTACTCCCTTAAACACTCTTAATGCTCTTGTTTTTAGAATAAAGAATTCTTGTAATTCAAGTGTACTGTGATTTCTTGGTCTTGGTAAGGTATTTTCTAAAATTTCTATTATCTTTGTAGGTTTATTACTAAATAATACTATTCTATCTGCTAAATAAATTGCTTCATCTATTTCATGAGATACAAAAAGAACTGTCTTTTTAGTCTTCTCCCATATATCTAAGATTTTATTTTGCATATAGATTCTTGTCTGATAATCTAATGAACCAAATGGTTCATCCATTAAAAGAACATCAGGGTCATAAATCAGTGCTCTTATTATTGCCAGTAATTGTTGTTGTCCACCACTTATTTGATAAGGATAAAGTGCATCAGGTAATTTTAACCCTAATTTATCAAGAAAGTTTCTCACCCTTTCATATCTTTGTTTTCTTGGTATCCTCTGAAGTTCTAATGGAAAACTAATGTTGTCAATGCTTTTCTTCCATGGTAATAAAGAATCCCTATAATTTTGAAAGATAAAACTTATCTTTGATTCTTCAGGATGTTTACCATTAATCTCAACAGTTCCTTCATCAAAATTTAATAAACCAGCTATAATATTTAACAATGTTGTTTTTCCACAACCGTTTGGTCCAAAAAAGGTTACAAACTCTCCCTTTTTAATCTTCAAATTAATACTATCTAAAACTTCTACTTTTTGTTGTTTTCCATCCACACTTTCCAAATATACCTTGCGTAGATTTTCAATTACAATATGTTCCATTTAAAATTACCTTTAAGTTTGCTATAATTTTTTTTGAACTTAACCCTGATTTTCATTAAAATAATAAGACCTTCAAGAACCCTTTTGTCTAAGAACTCGTGAAGGTCTTTTAAAGATTTACCCCCTTTCATTTCAAATCTTTTGGAGTCAAAACCATTTTACTTACATCAAGTTGACTTTTAAGAATTTTGCTTTGCCAGAACAAATCAGCCAAATTTTGAATCGCCTCTATGTTAATCTCATTCAATTTCTGCCATTCATACAATCTACTTTTTAGAGATATATCCTCTTTCAGTGGAGTAAATGTTGGGAGTAACTTCTTTGCTTCCGTAGGATTTTTTCTAATAAAATCAATGGCTTTATCAATTGCTTTGCAAATTTTTCTTGCTATTCGAGGATTTTCTTTAATAAATTTTGTTGAAAGATCAGCTGCAGCAGTTGGAAAAGGATTCATAACATATTTAACTCGAAGGTTTTCATCTATCGCTTTTATCTCTCCCGTTTGTAAAGCAATAAGAGTAGTAGGTTCTATAGTGAAAAGTGCGTCAAACTGATTTGCTAATAGTGCCTGTATTTGTAGTGGTTCAGCAACCTGAATTATTTGGACATCCTTTTCGGGATCCATAAACTTTTGTAACACTAATTTTAGATTGAGCAATTGTGTGGCCCCAAGGTAAGTCCCTATCTTTTTCCCTCTTAAATCAGAAATTGACAAAATGGGAGAATCTTTTCTTACTAACAGCATTGAGGAAAACTTGTCTTGTGTCTCTACACTCACAGCGTACATTTTTAATAAATTTGGAGTATTCTCTTCAATTGCAAAGTGTGTTGAAAGACCATACCCTGCAGTTCCATCTATTCTCCCAGAAATCGTTGCATTAGCCATTTCGTTTACTGTTCCAAATTTGATTGCTTCTACTTCTATACCTTGACTTTTAAAATATCCTTTTCCCATCGCTACAAAAAGAGGAAGATCAACACTAAATGGGAAATATCCAATCTTGACCTTCACTAGTGGTTTCTTTGCACCTCCAGATATACCAACTCCAAGTAGCCCAATCAGACCTAAAATAAGAACTATACTAATTATCTTTTTATTACTCATTGCAAGATACCTCCTTCTTTAGATTTTGTTTAATAAGGTTTACTCTTAAGTCCATAAAAAATTATCAATCTTACAAACCTTTCCCTTCAAAGTTTATTATAACATATCAATGAAAAATTTGCAACGAGGCAGGCAGAAAAAGAGTGCTTGCTCTGGACTCTTTAATAAAACCCTTTCTAATACTCTTTGATTCATCTTGACCCCTTTTTGTTAATTGTTTTTTCCCTTATTATATCATACTTTAACCAGGTAGGGGTCATTTGGCACCGTAGTATTTTAGCAGAAATTTTATCCTCTGTCAACAAAAAAATTCGGCTCTGTTGAAAAAGTCTAACGAGAGCGTTGCGTAGGGCTTAAGGCTATATCTATGGTCCCAGGCATTGCTTTACCTCATTTCTTGCCATCTTTTTGTTTCTGTTGACATTTTGGAGTCCCAAAAGACAACCCAGAGGGTCATTAACCAGTCGATAAAAGGGCATATCTTTAACCTGTGGCATAATTACTTCCAGTGGAGCCTTTCCGCTACCTGGTTGTTGCAAAAATAGATACATTACCAGAAAACACAAAAGCCCTCTTTTGGCACTCCCTACAGAAGAAAACCCACATCTTTTCTTATAAAATTGGTTGAAATTTCTAAAAAACCGCTCTATGACATTGTTTGTCTTTGGAAACTTCTTACTCCCTATAGCAGGCAGAAGATTGGGCAATATCTTCTCCGTGTTCTCTATCCAACCTTGAATACCTAATTCCTTTTCATTCTCCTTCAGTTTTCCAAATCTCCTCTTTGCTGTCCGTTTATCATCAGTTTGCAATACCTTCTTTAGTTCCTTCTTCCGCTCTTTGATTACTTCCTTTTCCTCTTCACCACCATTATCAAATTGTTTTTTTACCCACCGACTCGTGGCTTCCTGATAATGAAAGTGGCATAACAAATGCTTTATACATTTCCCTAACGCTTCTCTGATATATTCGTATCCCGCCATCCCATCCCTAATAAATACCCTGGCTATTTGTCCCAACATCTTCAGTTGAGCCCCTATCCACTCACAGGCCCATTTCCCTCTCGAGTCCAAAAGTGATGTCAGTATTGGTAACCCTGCCTTCGCCTCTAATACTACAAACCAATAATGCCATTTCCCTTGTATCTTTAGCCACTTCTCATCTATATACACCATAGTTGCCTTTACCTGCTTCTTTATCCACTCAGAGACTAATGGCCAAATCTCCAAACCTAATCCAACTATCCACCGTAATACCGTAGTCTTATCTACATAACACCATTTCCCCAACACAGACAACGATACCCCATGATGATACAGTGCCCACAAAAAACTCACCATCTGAAGTGGCTTCTTGATAGAAGATAGTGGAACCCCTGGAGTTAATAAACTCTGTATGGCAGTCGGGTCTAAAATTGTTCTCTCTTCCACCTCAGGAACCGTTATACCTGCTTGTTTCCCCCTCTCTGAACTAAAACTCCCCATCATCTCCAAAAGCAGATATTCCTCTCGGTAATGTGCCTTCCCTTTGGATAGCCGTTGTCGGATTACACCTCGTAACTCACTATACGGTATTTGACTTAAGGCTGTTTCAATATTCCATTCTCTTATATCCTCCCGCCCAAGACGCCTTTTCACTAACTCACATATTTCATTCACTTCAGCTAAAGGTTCCTTCCTTAACTCTAATAATACTGCCGATACTACCTCTTTATCTACTTTCCGCTGACGGGTCAAAAATGCAAGCATATCCTCTCCAGTAGCACGAAAATGTTCTATATGTCTACTTGATGCCTGTCGATTCTTACTATCCACTATGACTGAAAGTTCCTGATGAGTATATAAAAGATTATTGGCTTTATCTTGAAGTAATCGCAGGAATATTAACATAGCCTTCCGATTTGAGAAAGTATCTGGAAGCCAAACAGTGGAAAACTCTGAGCCCACTATCCGAAATCGGTCGCCACTTGTCTCAATCTCTACTGTTCTGTGACTGCGACCGTTATCTGTGCTCTTGCCTGAAACCTCATGACAACAGAATTGATTATT
>JBFLXS010000030.1 GCA_040755795.1 bacterium
GAAGTGTTCTATTGGATGCATCGTTATTCCACCTCCCAAACAAAATCTCCAGAATAATACACTATGTACTTCTGTTATCTTTATCGACATTTTCTCTCACAAACTTTAGCTAATTTAGGACACCACCCAAATTTCTGGAACGGGTATCTGAACTCTCAGGATTTTTAGATGTGGAAGACAAAGTAACAGGACTACTTAAAATAGTAGTTCAATTATATACCCCGATAGCCACCTGGCGGTGTAAAAAAAGACTTTATAATTGGATGCCGGAAATGACACTTATGCGGATGATACGGGCATTTAAAAGAAGTTAGACGAAAACAAAAGAAAAATTAGGATAATCTATGGCGAAAGGAAGGAGGAAAATCGGGTGGTGTCTGACAATAGCTACAATTTTTTTAAACCACAAAGATCACAAAGGGTTTCACAAAGGACTCAAAGATTTTTGAGAGAATAAATTTTCCCTTTATTTCTTTGTGCTCTTTGTGTCTTCTTTGTGCACTTTGTGGTTAATTTCAGACACTACCAAAAATCGGGGCTGTGCAAGGAGTTGAAAAGATAACCGCACACTTCGAATAAGTTATGGAAACACCTGCTCAACACTGTCTTATAAAACAACTCATTAGAGTTTTAAAGAAAGAGAAAGAAGATACTCCTCGAATCTTGAATATTGGTGCTGGTAAAAGTCTTTTTATTGAAAACCATCTAATTCATGCTGGATGCAATTATATTTGTGACCGGATTGATATAAATGATTGTGCATTAGTTCATCCATGTGTAGATAAATGTTGGCAGTGCTCGATTGAATCGACATTTCCAGTAGAATCAAACAAATATCTGGCAGTATTTGCTAGCTATGTATTAGAACATATTAGAGACTTAAACAAAACTTCTCGTGAAATTTATCGAGTTTTAAAACCATCCGGTATTTTTATCGCATCTATTCCAAATCCTACTGCACCAGAATTTATCCTGTCAAAATTAACACCTTTATGGTTTCATAAAATGGTAAGAGGTAAAGAATCATGGAAAACTTACTATATATACGGCAGTATTGGAGAATTAGTTAAGATATTTGAGTCAGTGGGGTTCCGTTTAATTGATATAAAATACTACTCATTTGTCGAACTCTATCTCCATAGATTTGTTCTTCTGGACATATTGGGCAGACTCTACGACAAAATTATTTCCACTATGAATATCAAAAGATTGATGGGCAATGTATGTGTTACATTTGAGAAATTGGTGTCATGAGAAATTGGTGTCAAGTCTCATTTTTCCATTTTTCATATCTTTCTCGAACACGCTTTTCCAAATTTAAGAAAATTAGACCTGACACCAATTATTTCCCAATTATTTCCTTTTTAAGTTCATATCTCTTTATCTTCCCTGTTGTCTGGGGTGGAGTTCATCCCCGTTTGCTACCGGAACAAATAGTCCAATCCGAGATGGTAGATATTGCCTGTGTTGGAGAAGGAGAAATATCTTTTTCTGAATTAATCAAGGCTTTGGAGGAAAGAAAAGAATGGTCTAATGTGCCAGGAATTTGCTACCGCAAAAATGGGAAAATAGTTTCCACCAATTCTCCTCCCCTGTATCGGAACTTCCCCCTAAAAATTACCTAAAAAATAGACTTAAGTCTATGTATATCAATGGGATACGACTAAAATATGTTTAAAAAATGTGCCTACGAATATTTACAATTTTAGTAAAAATAATACTTGACAAAAGTAATACTCTTTTGATATGATATTTAGTAATAAAATCGCCCGTCCATAGTGTATCTACGAAAATTAAAAAAGCCTAATTAACATATCTTCTTAATTATCAATATGTTAATGGAGCTTTTTTGTGTATTTTCTGGGGGAAGTTCCGTTATATACCCCGATAGCCACCTGGCGGTGTAAAAAAAGACTTTATGGTTGGATGCCGGAAATGGCACTCATCCACATACTACGGGCACTAAAAAGAAATTAGATAATCATTCAGACAAAATTAGTTGACAAAAATTAAATTTTATTGTATATTAATAAACATCAAAGGTGTAAGAAGAGAAATAAGAAGATAGGAGAGATATGGAAATGATAAATTTATTAAGAAAACAAGTTTTAAAAAGGAAGATGGATGAGATGTTAATTGCGAGAGGGGAAAATTACTTCTCTCTATCATTTCTCAGCACGCAACTAATACCTTGTTAGGCTTATATATACTATAATAAACTACAAAGAGAGAGAGTGATTATCTATGTTTGAGGTTGAATATTTGATGTGTAAGAACGGCCATCAAAAGGCGGTTGTAATTCCTATTGAATTGTGGAGACAGATAATTCCGAAAGATGACATTTCTATTGAAGAATTATCTGAAGAAATGGAAGATTACTGTTTGAACAAAGCAATGAATGAGGCTCAAAAAACTCCTTTATTGAATCGCAAAGAAGCGTTAGCTTATTTAGAGAAAGGGTCAAAGTGAAAATTCTGTATCGTGAATTGTTTCTGAAAGACCTTAAAGAGCTAAAAAAGCAACCTATTTACAAGCAGATTGTTGAACTTGCTTTTACAACTTTACCAAAGGTTAAAACATTACGAGAGGTCTGGGGTATTAAAGCGATGAAGAGATATCCAAAACGTTATCGTATTCGTGTCGGTAACTATCGCATAGGAATAGAAGTCAAAGATGATACTATTGAAATAATGCGGGTTTTACATAGAGGAGAATTTTATCGATATTTCCCTTAGGAATCCGAAAGCCTAACGAATTGTTGGAGCGGACGTGCTAACGCAAGTCGCTCAACTCTGTCGTTATCTTAATGTTTAAATAATATCTTTCTATATCTTTGGTTACACTACTTGAATGGTTCCCAAATTTTATCGACCTGTACGGTTAAATGTAAAATGGATACTGTCCAATGAGAAATGTAAAATGAAAATGCGTAAATGAAGAGTGGTAAATCAGGCAAAATGCTAAAATTTCTAAATTTTCATTTCCTATTTTACATTTTACATTTATTTTTCCCGTGTGTTTCTATGGTGAATTAACCTAATCGTACAGGTGGAATTTTATACATTAAGGAGGTCTTAAATGATGACAAAGGAAGGTAAAAAAACAAGGTGCAAAAAAGGTTTTGGGTATAGGATGGTCATTGTGCGGAATTGCTTAATAACACTCGTTGGTCTGCTGATGAGCGTGGGGTTAGCCAGCTGTAAGGAAACATCGTTATCTAAGAGTAAAGAGATACCATCTGAAGAATCTTCAATCACGATACCATTTAATAGGGGAATCGGCTACTGGCCTATTGACTACTCTAAATCATTTCAGGATCATATTTTCCCCAGACTGAAGGAGGGTGCGGAAATTGTCGTTGTCCAGATTGAAGATTGGTATCAGTCAGAAGAAAAAGGAGTAAAGGAGAAACAGCAAGTTAGGGATGATTGGCTTGAACG
This sequence comes from bacterium, assembly GCA_040755795.1. Lineage (NCBI taxonomy): Bacteria > bacterium. Next base: position 3,441 of record JBFLXS010000030.1, read on the forward strand.
AGCCGAAAAGGCTGGGCTAATAAAATATATCGCTATAGAACCTTTCAATGGTGATCGTTCTGCCTTACGCATACCATCTAACTGGAAAGGTTCACCACCAACCCTTGCCAATTCCCAATGGAATACTGCCTTCCGTGACTATGTGTTAAAAATCGTTGGCAAACACAAACCACAATATCTTAACATTGCAGTCGAGGCTAATATGTACTACCAGCACCACCCAGAGGATTACGATAACTTCCGCGATATGTTCAATGTCCTCTACAAGCAAATTAAGCAAATAAGCCCTGATACAAAGATATTTTGTTCATATCAATATGAATTATTAACTGGACAGTTTACTGGACAAAAGCAAAAACCCCAATGGGAACTTTTAGGTGAAAAAGCCATTGAACAGGATATGCTAGGCATTTCATCATATCCCATATTTCTCCACAAGGCATACGACCCACAGACCATTTCTAAAGAATACTATTACCCGCTCAAGGGAAAGTCCAAACTGCCAATTTTCTTTGCGGAACTCGGTTTTTACTCCTCACCACATGTCGAACCTCGCAGTTCTCCTGAGAAACAAGCGGAGTTTATACGACGGATACCTTCTCTTCTGGAGGGATTAAATGTAGAGAGTGTGTGTTGGGTTAGTTTACATGATTTACCTGACATACCCGCTCTATCAGGATTAAAGAAGGTAGCTCCACAATTCTTTTCGTTGGGATTTCTGGATGAGAAGTTGAACCCCAAGCCGGCCTGGAATATATGGAAATCCATGCTCCCGGAAGAAAAGGAAGTAACACAAGTATCTCTTAACACAATGGGTGAGATACCCCTTGAAAGTTTTGTTGGAATTGGAACTTCCAAATTGGTTCGGCAAGAACAGGGAAAACCTCTTGAGTGGTCATACAATATCAAGGCGAATCAATTGGCCATGTTGATTAAACAACAGCCAAACATTAACAAGAATAGTAATGGTTTAATTCTTCATCTCCGCACCGAACAAACAACCCATATAGCCATAATTCTGGAGGAGGATAGTGGAGCGAGATATGAGTACCGCATGCAAATTTATAGTGGCCCAGGACAAACATATTCTGTATCCTGGCGTAATTTTACCTTGCAAGACGGCAGCAAAGACCCAAATAACATACTGGATATACAACAAATCAACAAAATAGCATTTCTTGATATATCAGGATTTACAGGTAAGCAAGGTTCTAATTGCCTGTGGATAGAAAAAATTGAATTATCTGGGTCTCAAAGGAAATAATAGAATTGATTATTCATAAGATATGGAATCATTTTCAAATGATTCTAAACTATAAGCTCAAGAAGAAACTAATCTTCCATATGCCACGAGATGTGTGGGTCGAGCCTACCAACTATTGCAATCTCCGATGCATTATGTGCCCACAAGGGATAGATGAGGTTGGTGAGAAAGGGTTTATGGACCTGAATCTCTTTAAGTCAATTATTGATCAGTGTGCGAGTTTTCAACCAACTATCCATCTTTTTATGGGTGGGGAGTCATTACTTCACAAAGATATTTTGACAATGATAGAGTATGTGAAAAACAAAGGATTGAGTAGCGTACTTGCTACTAATGCGATTCTTCTTGATTCAAGTTTATCCTTGAAACTTATGAATTCTGGTATCGATTATTTAGTGTTTTCCTTTGATGGGTATGATGAAACCAGTTACAATAATATAAGGATTGGTGGAGATTTCTCAAAAACATTAGGAAACATTATTGGTTTCTTGCGGCTGAAAAAGGAAATGAGAAAGGAGAAACCTAAAATTACGCTATATAGTCTTGCCCTTGCTCCTGAAAAGATATTGAAAGAAGAAATGAGAGAATATAAAAAATTCCATGAGAACTTTAGCAACCTACCTGTTGATAATTTTATTGTTGGGGAAGCAGAGGCATGGGCTGGAAAGTTTTATGGGACAACAAAATTTAAGGTTAGAAAACCAGGACCTCATTTTATCCCTTGTCCCAGGCTATGGAAAGATATGGCTATCAGATGGGATGGGAAAGTAGTTCCATGTTGTGCAGATCTTAAAGGAGACTTGATTTTAGGAGAAGTAGATAAGACAAGGCTTGAAGAAATATGGAATGGAGAGCGATTAGTATCTTTGAGAGGATTAATGGTAGAGGGAAGGCATCAGGAGATTGCCCTGTGTAGGAATTGTAATGAACCTTATCCTTCATCAAACATGATGAAATGGGGTCTTCCATACGATTACATTCCCGGACCCATCTTAAAAATACTTCGGATATAAAATGAGAATAGGTGAGAACAAGAAAATTAAGTTTGTGAAAGGTTGCCTGAGAAAAATCAAAATACATGTACTTAAACATCCGTGAAAAACTCAACATGAAAGCTAATAGAAATCCCTCAGCAAATAAAGATAATAACTATGACACTGATGAGGTAGAGACAGGCGTTCATACTAGTCTATTGCCCCAAAATATTAACTGGGCAGTGTTAAAAAATATCGGTGTGCAGGTAATCGCCCGGATAATTATAACCGTTTTTAGGTATCTCGGTAATTTTCTCATTTTCCGTTTTTGGGGAGGGGAACGATTTGGACAATATTCGCTCATTCTGATTATATTAAGTTTTGGTGAGACCATTTTAGATTTTGGACTAAATGAAATCTTTGTTCGGGAAGTTCACCAACACCCATATCGAAAACAATCACTATTATCGGCTTTGACATATTCCAAAATGCTCCAGATTATTATCGCCTATATAGTAATTCTTGGGCTCTTACTTCTATCGGGATATTCTAAGGAGGTGGTTTATGCCGGGCTCATAGGCGGACTGGAATTAGTATTTTTGGGAGGGATATTTATATATAAGGGATTATTTAAAGCGCTGCTTAAAATACAGTGTGATATGATAGCTGAATTGGTGAGTACAGTGGTGTTTTTTGGACTTTTGGTTGAAGTTTGTTATTTTGGCGGAGGACTCTCGGTCATATTTATTGCCTTTGTATGTTCACGAATGGTCTATTTTCTGATGGTATTTATCCAGGGACGTCGGGATTACAATTTATACATTGAGCGATGGAATACCGTTGATATTCGAAACGGGTTTATCGCCGCTTTGCCAATAGGACTATCTATGTTCATGGTCAGCATCTACACGAGCCTTGACATATTTATGCTTTCCAGGATGGATAGTTGGAAATCGGTTGGTCTCTATTCCGCCGCCTATCGGTTTGTGCTACCGTTGGTGCTCATCCCTACTGCTCTGATGACTACTTTATATCCTATATTGTCGTCTTACTGGGGTAAGCGTATGGACGACCTGAGGAAATTATATCAGCAGGGAATGGACTGTTCTATTCTGTTAGCTGGGGCAACATTTTGTGCAGTAGTAGCCGGGGCTGGCTTTCTTATGAATTTGTTTGGTCCAGAGGCAGTAGAAGCTACACCCGCTTTGAGGATATTGGCTCTGGCAATCACTATTATGCACCTCAGTGCTATAATAGGACCTATGTTCATTATTATACGACAACAATGGTTTTCGCTTGCCTTTGGTATGGGTGGGATAATCATCAATGCAACTTTTAATATTCTATTAATTCCGCGATTTAGTTACATAGGTGCCGCAGTCGCTACATGTATGAGAGAAATCACATTAGTAATTCTGGCATTCTTTGTCATACAGCACTTTATTGATTATCATTTAAAGTGGTGGATATTGGTTAAGGTAGTTATTTCAGTTACCATTAGCTTAGTTGTTATTCAACACATCAGATTATTTAATACTGTTTGGGGAGGATTGCTGGCGGTATTATTTTATGGAATAGGTCTGATAGCCACAAGGGCAATTCAGCCCGGACAAATTCAGACTTTTATTCGGAGTGTGCAGGAAAAATCATGAGGATATTATTTGTTACCGCATGTTACAAACCCTACCTTGGCGGCGTTGAACGAGTGGTAGAACAATTGTGCCAGCGATTATGCATACATCATGCTGTGGATACTATAGGTATCCTTACCAGTTACTACCGATATCCCAGTGAGATGATGCAGGGGTTGCCGGCACAAGAACAAATTGATGGAGCGACTGTTTTTCGCTTGCGATTTTTTCCTGAAAAGATGCCATTTTTTTATCACCTTGATACTGGGTTGTTTGGACAGAAGATGGGAAAGATTATCCGTCTTTTTCGACCAACGCATGTTCATTATATGGTTCATGATTGGTATCTACCCAATCTGCAGGCTTATTTTATAAGTCATCGATGTGCAGCACAAGTTATGACTATTTTCGAACACCATTTCCACCCTTCCCTGGGTACCTGGCTCTTTCAGTGGATCAACAGGTGGCTGAGCAATCATGTTGATACAGTGCATGTCGTATCAGAGCATGGCAGGGAAGTAGTGAAACAATTCTTTCGCGCTCCAGAAAGTCGAATAGTAGTAATACCCCTTGGGGCTGTGGTCTCTAAACAATCCAGAAAACAAGGAAACAATCGGACGGTAACAGTATTGTCTGTAGGACGATTATGTTTCAAGAAGGGTCAGATGGATTTAGTCCGCTGTTTTCTGCGGATACAGGATAGGATACAATCAGCTTGTCAATTGGTCCTTATTGGTGATGACGGCGGCGATAGGAAAAGAATTCAGGCGGTCATCGAGGAACACCATCTTCAAGACAAAGTGCATATCATAGGTCATGTTTCACAGGAGGAACTGAAGTGGTGGTATGCTAATTCAGATATATTCGCCCTATTGACTGAAGATGAATCTTTTGGACTGGTATTTACCGAGGCTATGGCCGCAGGTTTACCTGTGATAACATATGCAGTTGGTTCTCTACCTGAATTGTTTACTAACCGAGCTATTTTGTTAACACCGGGAGATACCAATATGGTAGAAACAACCTTGATAGAGTTAATAAATAATCAGGAGATTCGCAAACGGTTAGGACAAGAATCTTATTCTTTCGTAATCAATCATTTCTCATGGGAGCAAATGGCACAACAGATGATTCAGGTATATGAGCGTATTAGCCGAAAGAAACCTCAAGAGGTAGGCCGATGAAAATATTACTCCTTAATCCATATAGAGATGTAAATCGGTATATCCCTAAAAATTTTATGTCGTATGTTCGATTTACACCAACCGACATAGGCAGTTACGGCCTACTTCCTTTAGACTTTGCTTACCTTGCTGGAGTTCTGCGGAACAAGGCTGATGTTTCTATACTTGATGCCCATGCTCATAAATTACACCCGGAGAACATCGACTTAAAAGCGTATGATGTGGTGGTGGTGAATACTGCGCCATACAGCCACTGGCGGTGTACCCAGGCATTTGTGGGGCATGTACACGAATCAATACACGCGGCTCATCAGGCTGGTGCTCGTATCATCGTCTATGGCCCGCATGCCACGGTGGCACCTGATGATTTCTTCGAAGCTGATTGTGTCATTGTAGGTGAACCAGAAGATGTAATAGAACAAGCACTGGTAGGTAATGTTAAAAGAGTTGGACCGGGATATTCTGAAGTTTTACCGGAGCCGAATTATGGATTATTTGACTTTTCCTTGTATGATTCTCGACGATGTGAGCAAGTATTCGAGAAACGCCCATTTGGAACAGTGGGCGTCTTATCGTCCACCCGTGGCTGTCCGTTCAACTGTGGATTCTGCTTCCGCGCACTGGCACCACGCAAAATCCGTTCCCATTCATTAAGTTCAATGGAAAGGATATTGCACCAGCTTATTGAGGTGCATAGGTGTAAATGTCTTTTCTTTGAAGATTTTACCTTTACTTTGAACAAAGAGCAGACAATTGAATTATGTCAGCTACTTGCTCGATATAAAGTTCCTTATGTCATCCAAACACGAGTAGATTGTCTTGATGAAGAAATTGCTATAGCCCTGGCTCAATCAGGCTGTTACAAGATTGAACTGGGAGTGGAGTCTGGTGTAAATTTGGTGCTGGAAGAATTTAATAAACAAATTACCTGGAGCGATGTTGTACGTGCTATCAATGTATGTCGTCAGCAGGGTATCCCTAGAGTAGTGGCATTTGCGGGTATATTTGCACCGGGAGAAACGAGAAAAACTATAGAAAAAACGCAACATAAATTTCAGCAGTTGGGTCTTCGTTTTTATCCCAATATCTGGTTCCCATATCCGGGGACATTGTTATATGAAAAGGCTGTGAAAGATGGATTGATTTCTGATATTGGTGCTGACTGGACAGAACTACTGCCCATTGCAGGAACCATTGGAACTGATTATACTGCTGACCAGATACGGCAGATTTGTCGGCAAATTGAGCGCTCGGAATACATTCGCGAAAAAATGCTAAAAATACCTCACTTAGTTAATCGCATTGGAAAAACTTTATTTACATGGAGATAGCGGTAGTGACAATGAAAGTAACCTTTGTCTATCCTGATATATTTGAATATGTTCCCGATTACAAAGGAACCTTCTATACTGGAATTGCTTTACTTTCGGCGGTTTTGAAACATGCAGGACATTCTACTTCACTCATCCACATAACCAATCCCAGATATACTACAGAAGATTTCGCTTGCGCTCTCAACCAACATCAACCTGACATTATTGCCTTTTCTTCAACTACTAACGGCTATCCAGTGGTCAAAGAAATGGCAGCGTGTATTAAAAATGTGTATAAAGATATACCTACTATATACGGAGGTATCCATCCCACCCTCGCACCTGAGGAAAGTATACAAACAGACGGTATTAATATGATTTGTGTTGGGGAGGGAGAGGGATGCTTGTTGGATGTATGCACAGCACTTGAGCAAGGTAAAACTCTGGATAACATTCCCAATCTGTATTTGCGAAAGAACACAGAGGTGGTGAGAAATCCACTGCGTCGTATCATCGAAAACCTCGACGAACTCCCATTCCCGGATCGTGAACTATTTGATTATCCACATCTATATTTTGAGCAGCGGGAAGAAGCAACATTCATCGTATCTCGGGGATGTCCTTATTCCTGTACCTATTGTAGTAACGAAGCACTGAGAAATCTCTATAAAGGATTAGGTGGTTATGTAAGATTCCGTTCCGTCAATAATGTCATTCAGGAAATCCAGCAAGTATTGGAAGACTATCCATTTATTAAAAGTCTGCATTTTGATGACGATATTCTCTTCTTAAAGTCAGATTGGGCACAAGAGTTTGTGGAATTATATAGACAGAGGATTTCTTTCCCATTTTGCTGTAATATCCGTCCTAACTTTTGTAATGAGAAAATAATACAAATGCTCTCCTACGCCGGCTGCTATGAACTGCGAATTGGACTGGAAAGCGGTAATGAGTATATCCGCAAGGAAATACTGAATCGCAATCTTGAAGAGGATACCATAATCAACGCCTTTCATACTGCAAGGAAATATGGGATAAAGGTTATGTCTTTTAATATGATTGGTCTTCCTCATGAAAACCCAAGTCGAATATTGGATACCATTAAATTAAATGCACACTGTGGTGTTAACGATATTCGGCATACTATTTTCTATCCTTATCCCGGAACGCGGTTGTATGAGTTCTGCCGTGATGAAAACTTGCTCACTGAACGCAGAGTAATCAATTATGATATGGATACCGTTTTAAATCTTCCCAACCTATCCTGTCAGCAGTTACATATGTTTTGGCGATACTTTCACACATTTGTGAAAGTTTATGCCTATCTATATCTATTACCGAAGTTTCTGTCGCGATGTGTGGAATTCTTGCTGGATACATTTTTGACTTGTCGTCTGGCACCAACCGTTCTGAGATGGTCACGACCTTTTGTTCATGTCCTCCGGTTGGAATTGAAGAGTCTAAAAAGATACTTACTGGGAAAAAATGTAACGCAGATTATACATCAGAAGTAGACGAGGACGATAGTAACTCAGATTAGTTAAAGTTTAAGATGTATCATACCGATAAAGAGAATAAAGGCAAGTTTCAAATTGCAAGGAAATTTTGCGACCTGTGCAATCACTACAGAGACACGGAGCTACGGAGTAATGATTTTAGAAAAAGAACCGAACAAGAGCAGATAATTGGAGCTGCAATAGAAGTTCATCGGTATTTGGGAACTGGTCTATTGGAATCAGCTTTTAAAAGATGGCCTCAAGAGAGTTATCTGTTAATTTTTCTCTGCGCCTCTGTGTCTGTGTGGTGAATTATTGATTGCACAGGTCGAAATTTTGTTTAGGATGGAAATTCGTAACCGTTCAGGTAGCAGTTACTAGTTTTGGTTGAGATTTCAAAAGATTCTGATATATGAACGCTTACAAAATATTGAATGTAGAATATTTGTAGAAGGGAAAGGAATAGAAATGCCGAAGGAAAGTAGAATATTTGATCTTGAAGAGCGTTACAACGGCTAAACAGAAAAATACCAAAACTTGATAATTCTTCATTCTACATTCGATATTCTACATTCGATATTGGTCATTGATAACATTTTAAATTTAACTGATCAAAGCCGTCAGATGTTGCGCATCTTAAAGATTAAACTGATTCTGTTACCTGAACGCTTACGGAAATTCGATGTCAACAATATCCTGGTGCAATCTTCCTTTTGTCAAAGGCTACAGCCTTCGGCTTCGCATAGCCACTGTGCCCTTGTCCGAAATTGCTTCTTGGCGGTTTGTTTACATTTATAAAAAGAAAAGGTGAGTTATTATTATGACTAACGAATTGAATATTAATTTTATCCTTGCTTTATATGATAAATATTTATATGATCTCCAAAAGGTAAGAAAATATCAAAGAAAATTACATTATCAAAAGGGTTATCCCTGGTTTAAAAAACCTTGGTTTGAAAAATATTTTATCTACCGTGCACTGCGATATATTTTAAAAAATTTTAGTTATACACAGAATGTAGTTAAAATGGACCCTCAATTGGATGATGTTGAGGCAGAAATAACTTATTTATTGATTCGAGAATTTAGGCCAGAGACTGTTGTGGAAATTTCCCCTTGCGGAGGATGGTCTACATCATGGATTCTAAATGCAATAAAAGATAACGACTTTGGAAAATTATATTCATATGACATAGTGAATTACTCGACAAAATTGGTACCATCAGATTTATCTAAAAATAGGTGGGTGTTTACCAAAGGAGATATAAAGGAAAATATAGAGAAACTACCTCAAAAAATCGATTATCTTTTTATGGATTCAGATCATTCTGCTACTTTCACCCATTGGTATATCCAAAATATATTTTCTAACCTAAAAAATGGAACCACGGTAAGTGTCCATGATGTATTTCATACGGCAGATCCCACTGGTTTTGATGCTGAAGGTGGTGTGATTATAGATTGGTTAAAACAGAAAAAGATAGAATATTTTACAGCATCTCCCGCAAAAGAAAAAGTTGTATATGATAAAATTATGTCAATTAAAAACAAATTGAACATCAAAAAACTAATACATTATAGTCAAGGAACTAATCCCATGATTTTTTTTATTTTTAAAAAATGAATTAGTAACTATTCAGCCACAGAGGCACAGAGACACAGAGGTATTTTAAGATGAAAGATTTGAATGAGATAACAGAGAAAATCATCAGATGTGCGATAGAAGTATATAAGCAAATTCCTTTTGTTAAAAGATGGTATCAAAAGGTATATTTTATAATTTCTCTGTGCCTCTGTGTCTCTGTGGCAAATTAGGGGAAACTTAGAAGCAAAGGAATTAATCCCCGTGTTTCGTGGTTGAACAATCACTTCTTGAACTTCCAATTTAAGTAAGGGAGAAAAAAGTGGCAATAACTATTAGTTCAAAATAGGTGACTACTTAAACGCTTACCAGAGGTTTAACATGAGGATATTGATTGTCTCTCCATTTTATCCTTTACCAATTCGTTCAGGTGGACATAGCCGCATTTTCAATTTAATCCGTTATACTGGACAGCGGCATAATGTGCAACTTCTTTCGTTGATTACCCCTGACCTTTACAGATTTCCAGAAGCATTGGAAGGAGTTAAAGAACCTGCCGTTCTTGTCCTGGCCAGAAATAATGATACTTTTGGTCAACGGTTGGCTGAAGCGATGTTGCCATGGAAATGGTTGAGAACAATACGGCGATTGCAGGAGCGGATTGTCGGGCTACCACGGCAGGCTTCACGCTTTTATTTCCCACCGCTCGCTCAACATCTCAAAAGATTGTTAACCAAATATCATTTTGATGTTGTTCAGCTGGAATATACCGCTATGGGACGATATTTACCATTGATAAGGAGGTATGCACCTGATGTTAGGATAGTGCTTGACGAAATCGATATTAGCTACATAGCCCTTCAACGCCTTGCAGAACAAAGCAATGACCGACAGAAAAAATTCTTGCAAAGGGAGATAATTCGTATGAGACAATTTGAGCACTCTTTATGGTCACAATGCGATGCAATGATTACCCCCTCAGAAGTAGATGAACAGCACATCCAGGAGTATGCTTCCCCGGAGAAGGTTTGGGTGGTACCTAACGGTGTTGATACAGAATATTTTTCGTTTCATCCTTGTGAAACTAACAACCATTCCATTCTATTTCTCGGTTATTTTCGACATCCTCCAAATGTTATAGGACTGCGTTTTTTTATTCAGGAAGTGCTACCACAGATTCGCAAGCATTTGCCAGATGTTCGGCTGGAAGTTGTTGGAGATGCCGTTCCAGAGGATATTAAAAGATTACATAGTAAGGATGGTATCACCATACACGGTTATGTTAAAGATGTTCGGGCATTTATGCATCAATGTCGCGCAATGGTAGTGCCCATTTTTAATGGTGGTGGAACACGACTTAAGGTTCTGGAGGCATTTTCCGCTGGATTGCCCGTAGTATCAACAGTATTAGGATGTGAAGGGATTGACATTCAGAGCGAACAAGAATTACTATTGGCTAACACATCACAGGAGTTCACCCGAGCATTGTGTAGTTTACTGGAGAATGATTCTCTTGCCTATTCTCTGGCAAAAAGAGCCCGTCAATTGGTTGAAACAAAATACAGCTGGAAAACACTGTCGCAACAACTGGAGGAGGTATGGATTTATGGATAGTCAGCCGCAAGTGGGGCGTTTAGAACATCCAGTACTGCTACATCGAGAATCTACTTGTAACATCTCTGTGATTATTGTTAATTGGAATACCTATGAGTTACTGGAAAAATGTCTTGAGTCAATTTACAATCAGACAATCAATGTAACCTATGAAGTAATCGTTGTAGATAACGGTTCTACAGATGGTAGCTGTGAAATGGTGCAAGTAAAATTTCCTCAGACAATCCTTATCCGAAACGAGAAAAATGAAGGATTCGCTTTTGCCTGCAATAAAGGAATGCGTCAAGCAAATGGACACTATTTTCTCCTTCTTAATAGTGATACAATTATTGTTAATGACGCTATCTCTCAAATAGTGCAATATATGGATGAGAATCAAAGAGCCGGTGCTGGTGGTTGCGGGCTACTAAACCCGGATGGTTCTCTACAACCAGCCTGTGGTTGGTTTCCAACGCTGTATTCCATACTTGCGAATTTTAATCCCATCGGGAAATTGAGTAATCTGATACAGAAAGAATACAAATATTTTCCTCCACCTTTTCTTTCCTACCAGGAACATCTTCAAGAGCAAGATGTTGATTGGATAGTGGGAGCATGTATCATTGTTCGCCGTGAGGCTGTTGAACAGGCAGGTCTTATGGATGAAACAATGTTCTTTTATGCTGAAGAATGGGATTGGTGTTATCGAATCAAGAAGAATGGATGGCATATTATCTATACCCCGAACCCAAAGATAATTCACATCGGAGGTGGAAGTACTGTAGTATCCCTTGCTAACCGTGTTAGTGCTATTTTAAACGGTCAGCAATATTTTTATCAAAAACATCTTGGTTTTATTAAGGCGAGCATTATCAAACTGATGATTTTAGTTGGGGCATTGGGAAAAGGAACCTTTTGGTCGGTTCTATACATTTTATATTTTTATTCCCCTGACCGTCGAAAATTATTTTTGAATAAAATTAAATGGCATATCTATGTGCTTCGATGGGTTTTTTCTTTACAAGGAGACTAAACAATGATTGTATTAGCTGAAATTGTCATTCCTCCAGATGATGTATATGGAGTTAAATATCCACCATTGGCTCTGGCGTGTTTGGCAGGTGCACTTAAAAATGCTGGAGAACAATCGCAAATAGTATTATTTCGACATGGGGATGACTCATACAAATGGGTTAATCAAGTACTCGCATTACAGCCACAGGTAGTAGGCTTTTCTGTCTTTGTAGGATTCAAATTGAAGATGGCATTACATCTGTCAAGATTACTCAAACAACTTCAGCCTGATTTACCAATTTTGTGGGGCGGAGTCCATCCTTCCCTTGAACCAGAACAATGCCTCTATGAACCATCTATTGACTGGATATGCGTGGGACCTGGTGAATCTACAATAGTATCCATAGCCCGGATGCTTCACCGTAATATCGGTATTGAACAGGTTCCGTCACTGGCATATCGCAATAACGGCAAGGTGGTTATCAATCCTCCAGGCATTCCAGGAATTGACTCTACTATAGGACGTCCTGACTGGGAAAGTTTTCCCGTTCAGGAATTTGTCTTTAGCACCAATCCTCAACAGAAGACTATTGGATTCATTAGCTCGCGTGGTTGTCCATTCAATTGTGGCTTTTGTTATAATAAAGCATTCCATGGCAGACATTGGCAACCATCAGATATAACTCAAATCCAGAAAGAAATGCAGTATCTTCGTTCTCAATATAGTATTAATTCATTTCTCTTTCTGGATGATTGTTTTTTGGGCAACAAAAAGCGTGCGATAGAATTGTTGGAATGGATGAGTCAAAATGGATTTATTTGCTATGCAGTAGATTTGAGAGTAAATCAAATAGATTATGATATCATTGATACATTACATACAGCTGGTATCAGGTCGGTTTTCATTGGTATTGAGTCATCCTCCGAGAGAATATTACAATTAATAACAAAAGGTTTCGGGGTAGAGGATATAGAACGGGCTATGGTAGTTTTGAAAAAATATCCTGATATATTAATTTTATTGTCGTTCATCGTTGGTTTTCCTACAGAATCATTTCAGGAGATAAAGGAAACAATTTCCACTTGTGCCAAATTGTGTCTTCATCGCTCAAATACATTGATTGCTTTGAATAAATATTTACCTTTACCAGGTACGGCATTGTTCAAATTATCATTACAACATGGTTTCAAGGAACCTAAGAATTTGGCAGATTGGTTATCTTTGAATGTAGATGCTTATGGCATTAGTAAACTTGATTATTTCCCCGGTAGATTCACTGCTACAGAAATCGGGTATATACAACGAGCTATTCTCTATCTACGGATATTGTATAGACCTTATCTAACCGAAAAGATGAAAAGTATCAGGAGATGTGTTGCTGAAATATTCAGATACATAGCTATAGCTCGCTTACATTACCACTTATTGTGGTTTCCTGTTGATATATGGATTTATAATATTCTACGCCGATTATTCCAATCTAAAACACCATAAGCGACAAAATGTTCCTCTCAAATATACAATGAGACACATCCACCAGAGGAGGATACAAATTTGAGTTTAAGTAATCTAAAACAACTATTTTATTACTTTCCCTTACGCTGGTTGGCAACTTTATTGCCAATTTCATTAATCGGTGTTCTTGGGACTCTGTGTGCCTATATTGAGATTTTGACGATTCGTCCTGGCACAAAAAAAAGGCTTTTTGTGAACCTGATGACTGCCTTAGGTTTGGAGAATGATAGCCAAAAATGTGCTACCTTATGTTTTAATGTCATCCGCCATTACATTTGGAATATTCTGGAATTTACCCAGGCTCATCGTTTATGGAAAGGAAGGAAAACAAATTTTATCCAGCTGGTTGGTTTTGAACATATCACCCAATCTCTACGACAGGGTAGAGGAGTTGTTCTTGTTGGGGGACATTTAGCCACATTTGAATTCCACACAACGGCAGTTGCCTGGCAGGGATATTCTTCGGCACTGGTGGAACCCAGAGAAACGCAGTTAGATAATATCCCATCTGGTATTCCACGAATTATCCAGATATATCGGCGTCGTCACCAGACTCGATATTTGCAATATGAAACAATATATACGGGAATGGGATTTCGCCAGGCATTAAAATTTTTGAAACAAGGTGGTGTAGTTGGAATTGCTATTGATTATCCAGTGGTAACTCATTCGGTTATCTGCCGATTTCTTGGTCAAGAACGCAAGGTGCCACTCGGACCTGCCTATCTGGCAATGAAAACGGATGCAGATATTGTCATTGCTCACCTGGAAAGGATAACTTTTGGCAAAAATCGATTAACATTTATTCCTGTGCCAGTCATCAAAACAGAAGACTTTATAACCGATATGTCTTCCCTATCTATTCAATTAGCACAGACTTACGAACAGTTCATCCTTAAACATCCTGAACAATGGGCATGGCAAATGTGGTTACAAAATCAATGAGAATGCGTAAATGAAGAATAACAACCTTCTTTTAACAAAATGATTGACAATGACTGTAGGTAATGATATAATTAAATTATGTTTACTGGAATTATAGAAGAGATAGGGATAATTAAACAAAAATCTAATAATTTCCTGGTTATTCAAGCTAAAAAGGTATTAGAGGATTTAAAACAAGGAGATAGTATCAGCGTCAATGGTGTTTGCTTAACTACAATTGAATTTACTAAAGATACCTTTAAGGTTAATATGATGCCTGAAACACTAAAACTAACCAATTTAGGGATGGTTTCTATAGGAGATGAGGTTAATTTAGAGCGGGCACTTCGCCTGACTGATAGACTTGGCGGACATATAGTCACGGGACACATTGATGGACTGGGCAGGATTGTGGATAAAATAACGCAGGGTGATAATCAAATACTACAAATATCTATCTTGCCGCAGGTGAGTAAATATATTGTTAAAAAGGGGTCGGTGGCGGTTGAAGGACTTAGTTTAACTGTTGCAGATGTCCAGGCTGAAGAATTTAAAATATGCCTTATCCCTCATACCCTTAAAATAACTACATTAGGGAAAAAGAATATTGGTGATTTACTTAATATTGAGGTAGATATACTGGGTAAATATGCCGAGAAATTTTTAAATAAAGGTAAAAAAAAAGAGATTAGTCTTGATTTTTTATCTATGCAAGGTTTTGCCTGAGGTAACTATTCAGCCACTGATTAACACGGATTAGCACGGATAAATAGTCAGAAGACAGAACTTAGAGGACAGATGAGAAATGAGGAAACGGGGAAATGGAGAAAGGGAAAAACGGAGAAGGAGAGGAGACACGAGGCACTATACCTGAATTTTCAGCCATCAGCCTTCAGCCTGATTACGGACACGGAAAACGGACACAATTTACGAATTTTCAGTGTTTCATCCGTATCCATCTGTGGCTGAATAGTTACAATTTTTTAAATGCGTGACAAAATTTAATTAATATGTTATTACATAATCATAAAGGATTAGGAATTAAATCCCCCTTTCAATTGTAGATAGGAATTAGAAAAAGAGATATTGGTATATTTTATTGAAAATCAAATGGTTATGCTAAATTTTGCCTTTAAATAGAGAGGAAGTTCCGTTACAGGAGGTGTAAAAATGCCAGTTATTGCTATTCCAAAACCATTAAGGGAAAAATTAGGGGAAGATGGGATTGATTCTCTGATTGATGTGCTTAACAAATCAGAGGAAAGAGTAAAAGAGGATGTTATTACCTTATCAGCAGAGAAGTTTGAAAGAAGACTCTCTCAAGAGATTAGTGGAGTAAGGTCTGACCTTGCCATCCTTGAGGGAAAGTTTGAAACAAGAATCACTCAAGAAACCTCAAAGATTGACAAAAGAATAACAGAAGAAGTTTCTATGCTTGAAGTCAAACTTGACAAAAGAATAACAGAAGAAACAGCTAAACTTGACAAAAGAATAACAGAAGAGACAGCTCGTCTTAGGGTTGAAATAAAAAGTAATTACGCCAGCATAATAAGATGGATGTTTATCTTCTATCTTGGTCAGGTTAGTGCCATAATAGCCATCTTATTTGCCTTTTTTAAAAGATGATGTATCCCGTTAGAAATTTAGCAAATTTGGGCAATATGAAAAATTTCGACCTGTGAAATAGGTCGACATGGGAAAACAAAATTATACCACACTACTTGGTGTCCGAAAGGGAGATAGGGAGATTAAGTGAGTAAGCGGATTTAGCAGATTGAGCGGATTTTTTTTATTTTTTTCCGCTCAATCCGTTCAATCCGCTTATAATACTCGATATTCAAGTTTTTTTAAGATTAAGTGGTTTATCCTTTTTTAACCGCAAAGAACGCAAAGAAATTAACCGCAAAGAACGCAAAGATTATAGTGCTCTGTTAAGATTGAAGTTGCATGT
>JBFLXS010000031.1 GCA_040755795.1 bacterium
TCCTTGAGCAAAAGCTAAATAATAAGGAGATAAATGTAGAGGATGTATACCAATTAGCGGTGGCATACGGAGCGGATGCAACAAAATTAATAGCCCTTGCAACTAAAAACGCTACAAATCAAGAACTAATGGAGCTTATCAATAAAGATAGAGGTGGTAACAAAGAGGTATCCGAGGCACTTAAGGGGGAAAGGGATATAAGGATAAATGAGGCAATAAAAGACCTTTCTACGATGCTTGATCCTCTAACAGGTGGGCTTCCAGCAGACCTCAGGATTCAGAAAGGGATGGAATATTCCTTAAAAATTAACCAACTTGGAGGAGAGATTAAGCCTGGAGGAATAATAACTGTCCCTGCTATTAATGAATCAGGGCAAAGTACTACTACATCTATTGTTGGCTTAGATGATTTAGTAAAAGACTGGTGGTTAGGAATTGCTGCTGATGTAGGAGTTAGTTCTATTCCAGCGATTGGAGACTTATATGATGCCTTTACCGTAGTATCAGGATATAGTTTGTCTGGTCCACTTACTCCAATGGAAAGGGCGTTAGTAGCTGGAACATTAATCTGTGGGGTTAATTCTATCCCTGGGGTTTCAGGTGGAGCAGCAAGATTAGGATTAAAAACAGCATTAAAAAATGTATTAGAGAATCATCATCTATTGCCAAAGGCATTCAAGGAAGATTTTATAAAGATGGGGTTTAGTAAAAAAGAACTTGAGTTACTCACTAAGGAATTACCGATTGACCTCCATAGATTATCACCAGAGGGCTTACATGCAAAGACGATAAACTGGAATAAGCAGTGGGAAAAATGGTTGAGAGAAACACCTCCTTCAGAGCTTACAAAAGCCAATGCCCTTAATTACTTAGAGACAATGATAAGAAACCATGAGACCCACTTTACAAAACAAGGAGTAGATGAGATATTAGAGAAGATCAATAAGCTAAAATAAGGAGGCAGAGATGAAGTTTTATAATTTAGAATACGATGACGATAATTATGAGTCTGCTAAAGAAGTAGGAGATAGGATGATGCATATAGGTGCCTGTCCAAAGGATGGATTAAAGCATCCATTTATATGGAAGAAGAGAGAAGGAGAAAAAAGTAATATAATAATTGATCTGTCTTCTCCCAAAATTGGAGACTTCTTAAAGACATGGGGATACACTGCATGGATGATTACAGATAAGGTAGCCAATCTATTCAAAGAGCAAGGATTCACTGGATATGAATTAAGACCTGTAAGGATAAATGAGGTAAAGAAAATGAAAAAAGGAGTATCTATCCCCAAGTTATGGCAATTAGTGATTGTTGGATGGGGAGGTGTAGCACCTCCTGAGTCAGGGATAAAGTGTATATATAAGTGTGAAGTGTGTGGTTACTGGAAGTATCATAGGCTCACCAACCCATCTGCCTTAATCGATATTTCTCAATGGGATGGCTCAGACTTCTTTATGGTCTTCCCATTAGTCCAGTACATCTTTGTCACAGAAAGGGTGAAGCAGTTTGTTGAAGAGAAAGGATTAAAGGGTTGTTTCTTCATAGAACCAAAGGATATTGAATTTGTCAGTGACGAAATAGGTAGCAGCTCTCGTGTTCTTTTACAAAAGATGCCCAAACACCGTGCCAAGGAGATTGGTGACCCATTAGGACTATACAGGGAACCACCAGAGAAGGAAACATCAGAATACAAAGCAATGAGAGAAGCCTTGTTAAAGGTATATAAAGAGACATATACCTCAGGAGAAAGAATAGTCTATCTTGAAGACGAGGATGGCTATCTTGTTGAACCAAGGTTTGATTGAAAGGACACGCAAAGAGTAGAACATGAAAATACTTAAGAGAAAAAAGAAAGTAGTCTATAAGTTAATAATGATATTGTCGTGGGTGATATTAGCCAATGTAAGTAATAGCATAGCATCTGTCACCGTATATAACTTAGGTGGGTCTATCAGCACTTACACTACTATACAAGCAGGTATAAATACATGTCAATCAGGTGCTACGGTAACTGTCTCACCTGGTAATTACAATGAAATAATCTATATAAACAAAGCCATAAATTTGGTAGGTATAGGTACACCTACAATAGATGCTTCTTCGTTCATAAATACAAACACTATAACTTTTGAAGGGACGGCAACAAAAAATGCTGTAATTTCAGGGTTTATAATAACTGGTGCATCATATAAGGATATAAATTGGGTTTATGGCAATGGGATATCTTGCATAAATGGTGCTCAGCCAACCATTACAGACAATATAATTGCAAGAAATAGCAGTGGTGGCGTCATATGCGTTAACTCATTTCCAATCATCACAAATAATAAGATAATACAAAACAGCTACTATGGCATCCGATGCTGGGAGTCGTCAGCAACAATTACAAACAATATAATTGCAAGAAGTGTCAATGGCCTCTTCTTTGCTAATAATTCATCATCAATCCTTACAAAAAATATAATTATAGGAAATTTTGGTGGTGTTTACTGCAGCAATTCACCATCAACCATTACAAGCAATGTAATTGTAAGAAATCGTTTTGATGGCATCTGCTGTAATAGATCGCCATCTATCATTGCAAACAATGTAATTGTAGAAAATGCTCGTGCTGGTATCCGCTGTGAGAGTTCATTATCTGTTATTACAAACAATACAATTGAAGGAAATGGCCACGGCATCTATTGCCAAGATTCATCACCAACTATTACAAATAACATAATCACTCAAAATGGCACAACAAGTCCAGATTGCTATGGTATTTATAATGACCCTGATTATCCAGGCACACTTACCATAGATTACAATTGTATGTGGGGTAATGGCAAGAGTGGGAACAATAATTATTATAAATGTTCCCTTGGAGTGAATGACATTCAAAAAGATCCGCAATTCATAGAGGTTGATGACCATCACCTAAAATCTACCTCACCTTGTATAGATGCTGGTACAGATACTACAGTTCCTTTTTGGCTGAATGCTGAGTTAGATGGTAATCCAAGAATAGTAAGAAGGGTAGACATTGGGGCTTATGAATATCAAAGTCCACCACCACCTGCACAAAGAAGGAAAGAGGATCATCTGGGGGTTAGACCTTGATTATGGAATTCACTTAGTAGATAATTTATTGTTATTATTAGGTTTGAGAATTAAAGATTAAATTTTTAAGTCTTTCTTACCCAGATTATCACTTCATCACAAGAGGAAGGGGATATTTTTAAAAGAGATGTCCCCTTCTTCTTTTTTTATTAGGTCAGGAATTAGGGTCACACCTTGAATGTAGAATGCACTCAAGAGATAAGTTATTGTTATTATTAGGTTTGCAAAGATTAAGTATTAAGTTTTTCTGCCCCCATATTATCACTTCATCATAAGAAGAAGGGGATGTTTTCAAAAGAAATGTCCCCTTCTTCTTTTATTTTTATTAGTAAGCGGATTAAACGGATATATCGGATTCTTCTTTTTTAATCTGCTTAAATCCGCTTAATCCGATTACTAAAAAATAAAAAATCCGTGTCATCCGTGTTCCAAAAGGTGGTAAAAATACCACTTTTTTGTTCAGATGTAACTGTTCACCGCAGAGGCACAAAGACGCAGAGAAAAAAATTAAAATTTATGGACGATATGCTTAATCCCATCCCTGATTTTCATCAGGGCAAGCTCCTGATTTTCATCAGAGCAAGCTTTTAAGAATCGACATATCATGATTGATTAACAAATTTGGTTTTGATGTCTTATGTATTACCTAATTTTTTCTGTTATCTGATTTATTTCCATCTCTTCTCTGTTCCTCTGCGTCTCTGCGGTGAATTACTATTTGAACGGTTACTAATTTTTTATTTCGTAGAACCGATTTGGTATGTAAATTGTGCCTTTTGACCCAATTGTGGTAGAATTGCTTCGGCAACAAGGATAGATTTATTAAACTCTCTATTCTTTAAGGCATTTATAATTGCCTCTTCCTTTATGCCAACCATTACACCTTTTTCTTTTAAGGCATTCAGGACATCTTCTTTTTTAAGCATTAATGCTCCCCTGTCTGGAGGGATTATCGTAAAAAATGCCTTAAGCCCCTTATCCCCAATATCTACTTTAACCTTGCCGCCGAAATCTTTAGTCAATTGCATTATACCGATTTTGGTTGTAGTTTTTACCTTTGATTTGCAAGCCTCTATAACTTTAGAGGAATCCACTCCAGTAAATTCCTGGTTTTTAATTTCGGCTAATATATCTTCTGGTTTTACCGCTTTACCTGCCCCCCGATGCGGTGTAAGATGAAGATATAAACCATCGGGTTTATTTTCAAGGGTAAAAGAACCATCCCTTGCGGGGCCATACATTTCTTCCCATTCCTTTTTCCATGGACCAAATGAATCCCTTGGGAAAATTCGTAATATTGGTAATTTAGAATGTTCCTTTGGAATCATCTCCCCATCTAAATCTGTCGGAGAGATATTTAATAATTCTGCTCCTTTTATTTTACCTTCTTCCAGGGAAGAGGCGTAAATAACGACGGATGGTGGTAATTTAGGTTTAGCGGTTTCGGTTTTAGTGGTATCTTGAACCTGGATAATAGGCATCTTTTTTGCAATCTCTATTTTAGGTTCTTCATAGTCTGTGGTAGTTATTCCCGATAAGCCAGCATTAAGCGTAAGTCGTTTAAGGGCTCGTTTAACCAGCATACTTCTTCTTCCCAGCATCATATTCACTTTAGGGAATATATAACCATAACTGCTTATTTTACCGCCCTGAGCAACCGTAATCGTTGTTTGAGTCGAGACTCGGTCACTGCCGATAGCCTTAGCATTTATTTCTTTTTGTGCCTGGATAGTGCCGCCAATAATAAATCCTCTTCTACCTTTACAGATGATTTTATCCGCCTTGATGGTACAGTTAGTAAGTCCATCTTCAAGAATGATACTTCCTTTTGTCTCTAATGTAGAATTTTTAGCTGACCTGGCAATAATATTTCCCTGAGCATTGATATTTCCGATAATAATATCCTGTTTTACCTCCACATTTCCGCTACAGATTATCTCGGCATCATTTATGCCACCACCAATATTAACATCACTTGAGGCATTAACTTTAAATTTATTCCCCAGTGAACCACTTATATTTATAATTCCGTCAAATTCAATATTTTCATCTACATCTCCTTGAAAATCAAATATTTGTTCAACATCTGCCCGATTATCAGTCCAGACAACACGGCCAAAAGAAGAGGCAAATAGTTTTAACTTATTGTCAGATAAAAAGGTATTTCTACCGATGGTAAGTTCAAAGTCCTCTCCAGATAATGCTGGAATTTCTTTCCCTCGAATAGTCATTCCGGGTTTTCCATAAGTTGCCGGTGACTTCACGGCTAATAATTGACCTGGAATAGCAGTATCATTTATTATCTCCACCCCATCCTTAACTCCAAGTTGGTAATTAAAATATGCCTTTTTACCTGGCAATGGCAATTGGTGTTCGGCGACATCAATTAAGACATTAAACTCTGCCTTATTCAATGCCTCAATAATTCGTTCTTTTTTAACCAGTGTCAGGACAACACCGTTTTCATTTAAAGCCTGCATCACCTCATCCATTTTCATTAACATCCCGCCTAATTTGGGCGGAACAATCGAAATTGAAGCCTTACTTTCATCTTCAGAAATAACCACCTCGACTGTGCCTTTAATATATTGTCGTGGTCCTATTTTTACCGGTTCTTTTGTTCTTTTTGTGCATACCTCTTCTACTTTTTCCTGCTCAATATTTACAAATCCATCCTCCTCACATTTCTTCAGAATATCTTGCGGGGTAACTTGTTTTCCTTCCCCGCGATGATGGATAATGGTGATATAAAGTCCATCAGAGCGATTATCAAAAGAAAATGAACCATCAACCGGTGGTCCGTATAATTCATCCCATCGCTCACTCCACGGACCAATAACATTGGCTTTAAATACACGCAGAAGAATACCTTTTGAGTAAGGTGTTGGCAGTAATTTGTAACCTGCTTCGGTATGCGGCAATCCTAATAATCCTGCTCCCCGCCTTTTCCCTTCTTCTACAGAGAAAGCGGCTAAAATCACTGATGATGGGATGTCGGTTTTTATCTGAGGTTTATTTTCTAAAGTTATCTCTTCGACTGGTTCGATTCTAGGCGGTTCATAAGTTATGGCGGTTACTCCACTCATTTCTATTTTATAGGTGGTTTTTTTAACGGGTTTTTTAGCAATCATACTTCTTCTTCCCAACAGCATCTTTACTTTGGGATAAAGAATTCCCTGAACAGAAAGTCTTCCTCCTTGACCAACCTTTAATTCTGTTTGAACAGATGACTTTTCACTTCCAATTGCCATTGCGGATATTTCTTTTTTGGCAGAAGTTGTTCCGCCGGTAATTATTCCTCTTCGTCCAGAACAGATGACTCGATAGCCATTTACTTTACTGCCAAGAATTGGTCCGTCAATGAGAATATTTCCTTTTGCCTCAAGGGTGGCTTCTTTAACCGCAGAGGCTTTAATATCTTCCTCAGCAGTTATTGTCGCTTTTGAAATCTCTTGACCTATTTCAATGCTTCCGCCAGAGGTAATTTCTGCAGACTGCACCAAACCGCCAATAATAATATCACCCCCGGCGTGAACCTTGAATTTTTCACCAACATTTCCGCTAATCTTTACCCGACCTTCAAACTCAATATCCTCATCTACATCTCCTTGAATTTGCAGTTCTTCTTCTACATCGACACGGTGTCCTCTCCAACTAATCTTCCCTGATACAGCTGAGTAAATTCGTTGTTTATCTTCAGAAAGATATGTGTTTTTCCCGGGGATAAGAGGGATATCCTCGCCCACTTGTGGTGTCAATTCTTCCCCGGTAACAGTCAAACCAGGCTTGCCAGGAGCAGGTGGATTTTTAACGGCTAAGAGTTGGCCAGGGATAGCTTCGTCTCCTAATAATTCCTGTTCCCAATCTTGTATTCCATATTGATAGGCAAGGTCTTGCTCCATTGAAAACCCTCCATTTGTTGACTTTATCTTTACCCATAAGTTTTACTGAACAATGTTACATTCATTCACAATTCGCAATTCACCATTCACAATTTCTTCCCTAAATTTCCTTAATAATGGTGAATGGTGAATTGTCAATTGTGAATTATTACTCTTCACGGTGTTCAGTAAAAATTGTGGGACATAATTAGATTGTTGACAGAGGTCAAAAACCAGAAGTCAAAAAGGGATATTGACCTCTGACCCCTGTCCCTATCTATTATTATAACAAATTTCCTCACAAATGGCAAGAAATTTGTTGACATAGGATAAAATTTTTGGTAGAATATCTTCAGAATGAGCAAAAGTAATAAGAAGGCATGTCCCAAAAGGCAAAATACCTGCTAAACGGGTTGGCCGGGTATGGAAATTCTCAAGAAGATTACTTCAAAAATATGTAGAAGAAGGCGGTTACCATGAATCAGTTAATACCGAGAGAAAGGATAGAGAGTAAAATCTTTGTAATAAGAGACCAAAAGGTGATGTTGGATAGAGACCTGGCAGAACTTTATGAAGTAAAACCTATTAGGTTGAGAGAACAGGTAAAAAGGAATGCTAAACGATTTCCTGTAGATTTTATGTTTCAGCTAAACAAGGAGGAAAAAGAGGAACTTATCGCAAATTGCGATAGGTTCAAAATCATGAAGCATTCGCCTACGAATCCCTATGTCTTTACAGAACAAGGCGTAGCTATGCTATCATCTGTCCTTAACAGCGAAAGAGCTATCCTGGTCAATATCCAAATCATGCGAGCATTTACCAGGATGAGAAAAATATTAAGCTCCCATGAGGAATTGAGAAGAAAAGTTGAAGACATGGAGAGAAAGTATGATGCACAATTTGGAAAGTATGACACCCAATTTAAGATAATTTTTGATGCCATAAAAGCTCTAATGGCTCCACCACCAGAAAGAACCATAAAAATAGGATTCTGAAAAGATGAATGAAAAAATTGAAGAATTAGTTTTAAATCTAAATGATACCAGGATAAAGAAAAAACTACCTATTATCAGAGAGTTATTAAAATATGATAACTCTAAAGTAAATTTCAGTTAAAAAAAGTATTTTCAAAGGGTGAAAAAAAACAATGAATAATAACTGGCAAGGGATAATTGCCCAATATAAAGATTTTTTACCTGTGTTGGATAAAACCCCAATAATTACTTTAAAAGAAGGTAATACCCCTTTAATTGAGGCTAAAAATTTAAGTGAGGTAATTGGTGGAAATCTCAAGATTTATCTAAAATATGAGGGATTAAATCCAACGGGTTCTTTTAAAGATAGAGGTATGACTCTGGCTATTTCAAAGGCAGTCGAAGAAGGTTCAAAGGCAGTAATGTGTGCTTCAACAGGAAATACTTCTGCCTCAGCCGCCTGCTATGCCGCTCTGGCAAAAATAGATTGTGTGGTATTAATTCCTGAAGGGGCAATTGCCTTAGGGAAACTCGCTCAAGCCTTAATGCATGGTGCAAAAGTCCTGGCTGTTCAGGGAAATTTTGATGATGCCTTAAATTTAGTCCGTGAAATCACCGCTAAATATCCAGTCACCTTAGTCAATTCCATTAATCCTTATCGGATAGAAGGGCAAAAAACAGGTGCTTTTGAGATAGTGGATGTTTTGGGTAAAGCCCCTGATTATCACGCCATTCCAGTTGGTAATGCGGGAAATATCACTGCCTATTGGAAAGGCTATAAAGAATATAAACAAGCAGGTAAAATAGCCTCTTTACCCAAAATGCTTGGTTTTCAAGCCGCCGGGGCAGCACCAATTGTCGAAGGTAGAATAATTGAAAATCCACAAACGATTGCTACTGCTATAAAAATTGGTAATCCTGCCAGCTGGAAACAGGCATCTGCCGCCAGGGATGAATCCGGCGGAATAATTGATAAAGTAACGGATGAAGAAATTATTGAGGCGTATAAAATGTTAGCCGCTTTAGAAGGGGTATTTGTCGAACCAGCATCAGCCGCATCAGTAGCTGGTGTAATTAAGCTAAATAAACAAAACTATTTTAACCGATTATCAACTATTGTCTGTATCTTGACCGGACATGGACTAAAAGATCCTGATAGAGCAATTAAAGTTGCTCCTCAACCCACTGTAGTGCCAGCAAAGTTAGAAAAGATAGTAGAACTTTTGGGGTATTAAAATGGTAGAATCACGATTTATAAGGTTAATCCAAAGAGTAACTATTCACCGCAGAGACGCAGAGGAACAGAGAAAACATGGAAATAAATCAGATAACAGAAAAGATTATTAGTGTAGCCATTGAAATACATAGGACCTGCTTGCCGAATGTTCAGCCGGCAAGCCAGATTTGTTAATCCATCCCTGATTTTCATCAGGGCAAGTTTAATTGTTGTTGGACTCAAGAGCTTGCACTGATGAAAATCAGGGATGTTAAACCTATCGTCCATAAATTTTAATTTTCTTCTCTGCGTCTCTGCGTCTCTGCGGTGAACGGTTACAAATTTTGGAGCAATTATGAATATTGAGGACTTATTAAAGGAAAAGTTTAAAGAACTTTATTTATTAAGAGAAGAAATTTCTTCATTACCACCGGCGATAGCTGTGAAAAGAATATTAGAATATGGAAAAGTTGAAGAATTTGATGGTGAGGAGGAACTACTACGAAAGCAAGCACAAAATATTAAACCAACAGAAGTATTACAGTGGTTTGATGAAATGCTATCTCTACAAAATATTTAGAGGTGCCTTATGAAATATATCCTTTTAGTTGGCGATGGGATGGCGGATTATCCCATTCCAGAATTAGGGGAAAAAACACCTCTGGAAGTGGCTAATATTCCAAATTTAAACTACTTAGCCCAAAATGGTGTCGTGGGTGAGATTAAAACTGTTCCTGATGGGATGCCACCGGGAAGTGATGTCGCCATTTTGTCGGTATTAGGCTATAATCCGGAGAAATATTACCCTGGCCGAGCACCTATTGAAGCCGCAAGTATGGGAATTGAATTAAAAGAAGATGAAATTGCTTTTAGATGTAATCTTGTAACGATAGAAGACGAAATACTAAAAGATTATAGCGCAGGACATATTTCAACCAGCGAAGCAAAACAGATAATTGAGTTTTTAAATGAAAAACTTGGTAGTGAACAGGTCAAATTCTACCCCGGGGTTAGCTATCGCCATCTAATGGTATTAAAGGAAGATGCAAGATGGAAGATGCAAAATGTCCGATTAACCTGCACGCCACCTCATGACATTACTGGAAAACCCTATGATTCTTATCTTCCAACAGGTGAAGGAGCAGAGGTTATTCGTGAATTAATGTTTGCCTCACAAGGATTTTTAGAAAATCATCCGGTTAATCAAAATAGACTTAAAGAAAATAAAAACCCAGCGAATATGGTCTGGTTATGGGGGCAGGGGAAACCTTCAAAGATGCCTACACTTGAACAAAAGTTTGGTCTCAGGGGAGCAGTTATTGCCGCAGTTGATTTAGTTAGAGGACTTGGGAAATATGCAGGATTAGAGATAATTGATGTTCCTGGAGCAACGGGTTATCTTGATACAAATTTTATTGGCAAGGCTGAATATGCCTTAGCCGCATTAAAGAATAAGGATTTTGTATTTGTCCATGTCGAGGCTCCAGATGAAGCCGGTCATAACGGTGACCTACAAGCCAAGATTAAGGCAATCGAAGACTTTGATTCAAAAGTAGTCGGCACGATTATTAATGGTCTGCCGGGGATAAAAGATGAAGTGAGAATTTGTGCCCTATGCGACCACCCAACACCAATTTCACTTAAAACCCATTCCGCGGATAATGTCCCATTTATACTTTATGGACATAAAATAGAACCAGATGAAATATTAGAATATAATGAACACTCAGCAAAAAATACCTTAATTAATTTTCAAGAGGGGCATACTTTAATAAATTACTTTATTATGGGTTAATAATAAGCCTACAGGTATCAGCCTGTATCCTGCATCCTCTGCCTACTGATACCTGATGGTGGGACATTTACTAAGATGTTAATTTTAGGGATTGAAACTTCGTGTGATGAAACTGCCTGTGCAGTGGTTGAAAATGGGCAAAGGATTTTGTCTAATATAGTTGCCTCACAAGTAGATATTCACAAAAGATTTAGTGGTGTTGTTCCAGAACTTGCCTCAAGGAAACATATTGAATTAATCAATGTTGTTGTGGAGTCTGCGATAAATGAGGCAAAGGTAAATCTATCTGAAATCGATGCCTGTGCAGTTACTTATGGTCCTGGATTAGTTGGTTCTTTACTCATCGGCTTATCGTTTGCCAAAGCACTTGCCTATTCACAAAATATACCACTTATTGGAATAAATCATTTAGAGGGACATATCTATGCGACATATTTAGAAAATCCACAACTTTCATTACCGGCAATCGCCCTTATTGTCTCTGGTGGTCATACGGAATTAGTTGAGGTTGATGAATGGGGGAAATATAAATTATTAGGCAGGACGATAGATGATGCTGTTGGCGAGGCATTTGATAAAGCGGCAAAATTACTTGATTTAGGATACCCCGGCGGCCCTATCATTGACGCCTTCTCAAAACAAGGTAAGCCAGATGCAATTAAATTCCCACGCCCATTATGGCGAAAAAAAGACTTTGATTTCAGTTTAAGTGGTTTAAAAACATCTTTAATTCATTTTCTAAAAGGTCAGACGCCAGCTAACATCGAAGATATTACTGCCAGTTTTCAGGAGGCAATAGTAGATGTATTGGTTGATAAAACAATTACTGCCGCAAATGATATAAAAAATATTATCTTATGTGGAGGTGTAGCCGCTAATAGCCGACTTAAAGAAAGATTGACCACAGAAGCTAAACCCAAAGGAATAACCGTTTATTATCCTTCGCCTAAATTCTGTACAGACAATGCGGCGATGATTGCTGGATTAGGTTATGTAAAATATCTTCAGCGGAATTTTGCCCCATTATCATTAAATGCAAACCCAAATCTAAAGTTGGGTATTGAATAAGCGGTCAGGTCTGGGTGTATGTAAAATTTGTGGGTAAAAAATATTGAGGAATATTCATCTTTTTGCCGATATAAAGAAATAGATGAAATTCAATGCGAAAATTACAAATTCCAAGCACCAAATCTCAAATAAATTCCAAATTCCAATTTCCAAATAAGTTTCAAATTCCAAAGATTATATGACAACGAAAGGAATTTATTTAGATCTTTCAATAATTGAAGAAAAAATCTTTTTCTTGTATTGTTTGGAATTTTGAATTTTGGTTATTGAAATTTATTTGTAATTTGGTATTTGTGATTTGGAATTTTATGATTTTCAATTGATTTAACCGTTACTTCAGACGGCTAAATAGTTACCCATAAATTTTACACGCACCCGTTAGGTCTAAAAAAATGAAAATTACTTTATTCATTATAATTTTTTTAATTTTGCTACTTTCCTTATCTCTAACCATAATAAAAAAAGGGAAGAAAAAGAAGGTCAAAGAAAGATTAAAACCCTATGTTGGACCACTTTTTATCCCACAAATAACCAATATTGACCAAAAAGAAAGCCTGCCAGATAAACTTGGGACTAAACTAATAAATTTTATATTTTTTAAAGGATACCAGGCAAAGATTAAGGATAAATTAGCCAAAGCAGGTGTTTTACTTCGACCGTCGGAATTTATCTTGATTAATTTATTTATATCTCTTTGTTTTGCAGGTATTGGCATAGTCATTTTTCCAAAGATATTCTTCATTAGTCTTTTTGCTGGAGGTAGTTTTGGATATTTTCTTCCGCATTTCTTTTTAGATTATCTCAAAAAAAAGAGGTTATCTATCTTCACCAGCCAGTTATGTAATGTTATTTCGCTAATCTCAAATTCTCTTAAAGCCGGATATAGCTTTTTGCAAGCATTGGATATGGTGGCTAAAGAAACCTCCCCGCCAATATCTGTTGAATTCAGTCGGGTCTTACGCGAGGATAATTTGGGCGTCCCATTAGAAAAGGCACTTGAAAACCTTGTTAATCGAATAGAAAGTGAAGATTTAGATTTAGTCGTAACTGCAGTATTGATTCAAAAGCAAATTGGTGGGAATCTGTCAGAGATTTTAGACCGTGTCGCATACACTATCCGGGAACGAATCCGAATTAAAGGAGAGATAAAAACATTGACCGCTCAAGGACGACTATCTGGACTTATTGTCTCACTTTTGCCCGTTATCTTAGGATTAATCCTCAGTCTTCTCCAACCTGATATTTATAAACTCCTTATCACCGAACGGATGGGCTGGTTAATAATTGGGATAGGTGTAACAATGCAAGTCATTGGAATATTAATTATAAAAAAATTAATTCGGGTGGAAGTATGAGGGAGTGAAAGAGGTGGATGTGATGAATTTTTTATTAGTGATGATAATTTTTATGGTTATTACTACTTTTTCTCTGGTAATTATAGGAGTCCTTACATCCAGAAGGGCAAAAGTTATCAATCGACTTAAAAAGGTAACATCAGATAGAACACCTGAACAAATAGTAATCTCTTTAGACGAAGAGGAGTTAAGAAAACCCTTTTTTGAGCGGATGGTTAAGCCTGTTATCCAGAAAATAGCATTAAAATTTACCCGAAAAGAAGGCTCTTCGGCGTATCAAGATAAACTTTTAACTCAACTTATTATGGCGGGAAATCCAGGGAATTTACAACCCGGTGAATTTATTGTCATCCAATTTTTGATAAGTTTGGTTTTATTATTTGTTATTTTAATATTGTGTCTATTTATTAATCTAAACCCACCTATTTTAATTCTTGTTTTTGCCTTAACTGGTTTTGGATTTGGGTTTGTAGGACCTAAATTTTGGTTAAGTAAGCAAGTTACAATAAGGAAGCGGCAAATTTCAAGGTCATTACCAGGCACCCTTGACTTATTACAGGTAAGTATGGAGGCAGGATTAGGATTTGATTTAGCTTTATCAAAGGTGGTGGAGAAGGTTAAAGGACCGCTGGCTTTTGAGTTCAAAAAGGCATTAGAAGAGATTATAGTTGGCAAGAGTCGAAAGGAGGCGTTGAAAGATATTAGCAGACGCACACAAGTAGAAGATTTACAATTGTTTATTAACAATATTATTCAAGCCGAACAACTTGGTGTGGGTATCGCCAGGGTAATTCAGGTTCAGTCAGACCAAATCAGGGTTCTTCAACGACAACGGGCAGAAGAGCAGGCAATGAAAGTCCCTATCAAAATGCTCTTTCCACTCATCTTCTTCATCTTCCCCACTATCCTTCTGGTTGTCCTGGGTCCTGTCTTGCTTAAAATTATTAGCGAATTAGGCACAACAACAATCAAGTTTAGCTTTTGAGTGGAAATAAGGGTAAGCGTTCAGCCACAGAGGCACAGAGTTCACAGAGAATTAGGAAAATTAGCCAGAAATAGACACGAATTAACCTGCGACATTCGATAAGTGTAGTGGGAACCTTTAGGTTCGCTTTCCTGCTTTTTATTATTCGTATTCATTCGTGGTTATATATTCTCTCTGTGTTCTCTGTGACTCTGTGGCTATATCCCTGAACGGTTACAAATAAGGAATATGGATAAGGTCGAATTATTTAAAAAAATAGATAAGATAATTGGGACACCGATTTGTTTTGTTTTAGGTGTATTAGATAAGATGTTCTTCAGGAAACGGATTTCACAACATCACTGGCAGAGAATTTTGGTTATCAAACTAATTGCTATTGGAGACTTAGTCGTAGCACTTCCAACCATAAAGGCACTGAGAAAAAGTTTTCCAGAGGCATATCTAACAATATTAGTCACTCCACGCGTAAAACAAGTAGTTGAAGGCTGTCCATATCTTGACCGTATTATCTACTATGACATATTAAATACAGGAATATTCGGTTTATTCAAGATTATCTCTTTATTAAGAAAGGAGGAGTTTGATGTTGTGCTTGAATTAGACCATTATTACCGTATCACCAGTTTAATCACATTTTTTGCCGGGATAAAGAACCGTGTAGGTTTTGATTTACCTGGACAGGGGAGAAGAGGACTGGTAACGACAAAGGTGCCATATTTAGTTCAAAGGCATGAGGTAGAGACATTTTTAGAAGCCGCCAGAGTTATCGGAGCAGATATTTCAGAAAAGGCATTAGTAGAAATCTGGGTCTCGGAGCAAGACAGAGAATATGTGAATAGATTTTTAAAAAAAGTTGGGATAATGGAACAAGACCTTTTAATCGGCATCCATCCAGGCACAGGGCCAAGTGCCATCTCTCGTAGATGGGCACCGGAAAAATTCGGTAAATTAGCTGACTGGCTAATTAAAGAAAAAAAGGCGAAGGTAATCTTTACCGGTGCTAATTCAGAGATGAAATTAATCAATGAATCTGTAAAATTTATGACTTCACAACCTATCATTGCCGCAGGGAAGATGAATTTAAAACAATTTGCAAACCTATGTCAAAGATGCAAATTATTTATTTCTGTTGATACCGGCCCTCTACACATTGCCGCGGCAATGAAAACCCCGGTCATTGGACTTTATGGTCCTAACACCCCTTTAAAATGGGGACCTTATGGGAAACAACACATTACTATCTATAAGAATTTACCCTGCAGCCCCTGCACCAAACAGTACCTTGGTCAGGTATCTAAATGTAAAAACCCTAAATGTATGGAAGAAATAACGGTAGAAGAAGTAATGGAGGCAATAGAAAAGATGTTTTGAAAATATGAGATGTGTTCCCATAAAAATTTATCTTGAAAATTTATACCATAAATGTTATAATAATGCCTGATGGCTGAAATCTGAGACTTAAACGCTTACAAAAAGAGAGGTATCTAAAATAATGGCACAAATGATAAAAATACTTGTTGCTGATGCAGATTTAAAGACACGATTAGAATTAAAAAAGTTATTATTTCAAGTAACCCCAGAATCTAAACTTATTTTAGGGGATAAAGACCTACAAATAGTTGGTGAAGCAGATAGTTTTAGGGATATAGAAACATTAGCCACAAAATTCTCACCAGATATTATCCTCCTGAGCACTAATATCGAAGGTCTAAATGCCTCCTGTGGAATAGCGCGGACATTTCCAGGCTCAAGTGTGATAACTCTCAGTGACCGTTCTTTAACCCCGGATGAATTGAAGAAAGCAATGTTAAGTGGCGTCCGCTCCTTTTTAGTTCACCCAATAGACCAACTTGAGTTACATAAGGTCATAATTGAGATATTTGAGTTAAATAATCAAAGGCGGGAAAAAATAGAGACCACGGCGGTTACGCCTACTCCTATAGTGAAAAGCAAAATAATTGCAGTTTTTGGGGCAAAAGGCGGTGTTGGGAGAACTCTATTAAGCACTAATTTAGCCGTATGTATGGCTGAGTCCCTTCATCCCCAAAATAAAAAAGTTGCCTTGATAGACCTTGACTTACAATTTGGTGATGTTGCCATTATGCTTAATTTGTCTCCAACTAAAACTATTACCGGCTTAACTAAAGAGATTAATGAATTAGGCGAGATAGATGATGAATTATTAGAATCATATCTGATTAAATATCGGGATAAACTCGCCATTTTACCTGCACCACTAACACCAGAAGAGGCAGATTTAGTTAGCGGCGAACACATAGAAAAAATTCTAAAACTAATCCGTAATAAATACCATTATACCATTATTGATTGCAGTCGAATTTTATCTGAGTCTATTTTAGTTGCCTTAACCAGTGCGGATATAATTATTTTATTGCTTACACTCGATATTCCTACAATTAAAAACGCAAAACTATCATTAGAAATAATGGAAAAACTTGGATTTATGCCTAAGGTAAAATTAGTTCTCAATCGCGCTAATACCAAAATGGGCATTTCTATGAAGGAGGTAAAAGAAGCCCTTTCTGTGCCTATCCTCGAATTAATTCCAAGTAATGGTCCTGTGGCTATCCCTTCCATAAACGAAGGCGTGCCTTTTATTATTAAAAATCCTAAAACCAATATTTCTAAGAGTATTACTCAACTTGCAGATAGACTTATCGAAAGAATAGATAAGGTTAAACCTAAGAAGTGGTGGAAATGATTAAAAATGGGAGGAGTAGTTATGGCTAAAGTTTTTTTTATGAATATGCGGGCAAGTTTTGGTGAGAATTCATTTGCTAAATTTAATAAATTGCTAAAAAAATTAAAGTTAAATGAATTAGTAACTAAAAATGCCCTTATTGCTATCAAACTTCATTTTGGTGAAATGGGTAATCTGGCATTTATTCATCCCATCTGGATAAGGGAGTTAGTCAAGTATCTCAAGGCGGCTGGTGGAAATCCATTTCTGACCGATACGAATACCCTTTATGCCGGCAGTAGAGCCAATGCCGTCAAACACCTGCAAACCGCTTATGCCAACGGCTTTACTTATTCCTGTGTTCAAGCACCAATAATCATTGGCGATGGACTAAAAGGAGAGGCAAAACTTGAGGTAACGATTAATAAAAAACATTTTAAATCAGTCACAATCTCACAAGTAGTTAAAGAAGCAGATTTGTTGATTAGTTTAGCCCATTTTAAGGGACATGCGGTTACAGGTTTTGGAGGCACG
Source organism: bacterium (assembly GCA_040755795.1). NCBI lineage: Bacteria > bacterium. The sequence continues at coordinate 17,613 of JBFLXS010000031.1, forward strand.
CTAAAAAATATGGGGATGGGGCTGGCAGACCGTAGTGGTAAATTTAAAATGCACTGCAATGCAGTCCCGTTAGTCAAAGCAAAGAATTGTCAGGGGTGTTTAATTTGTGTTGATAATTGCCCGGGACAGGCAATAAATGTTGAAAATAAATTACCCAGAATTGATAAAAATAAATGTCTTGGTTGTGGGGAATGCCTGGTGATGTGCCCGAATAAGGTTTTTAATGTTGATTGGCTGGGGCTTTCTTCGATAGTTGTTCAGGAGAGAATGGTTGAATTTGCCTACGGGGCTCTTTTAGATAAAAAGGCGTGTTTTTTTAATTTTATTATGGATGTTAGCCCGGATTGTGATTGTTGTCCGCATTCTGATGCTAATATCATTCCGGATGTTGGCATTTTATCTTCATTAGACCCTGTGGCGATTGACCAGGCATCAATTGACCTGGTAAATCAACAAATCGGTATCCCAAATACCGCCTTAAAAAGCAATCTTGAACCAGGGAAAGATAAATTACAGGGAATTATCCATAACCTAACCGGAGAACCTCAACTTGCTTATGCCCAGCAAATTGGATTAGGAACAAGAAAGTATGAGTTGGAAGAGGTATAAATCGTAACTGTTCAGCCACTGATTGACACGGATTAGCACGGATAAGAAGGGGTATGAGGAGGAGGGTTAAACTATGACTGAACGTCCAGCATTATCCGATAGACAACGCAGGGAAATTGAATATCACCAGCAATTTTCAAGAAAGATTGATTTGGAAAGGCAGAAAATTTCATATGAGATTGCTGAATCTCGCAGGCGGCGCTGGTGGAATGCCTATTGGGCGAGCTATACCATTCTTTTAAAAGAGGTCGTGATGTCCAGGAGGATACTCGTTATGGGATGCGGATTCGGTAAGGATGCTTTGGTCTTAAGCAAACTTGGGGCGGATGTGTACGCCTTTGATCTGAGTGAGGACATGCTTGCTCTCGCAAAGCAAATCGCACTAAGAGAAGGTCTGAAGGTTGATTTTAGGCAAATGCCAGCTGAGCAAATGGATTACAAAGATGATTTTTTCGATGGTATCCTTGCGGTGAATATCTTACATCATGTGGATATTCCTAAAACATTAAGCGAGATCCAGCGTGTCTCGAAAAAAGGTGCTTTTTTTATTGCCAACGAAGTTTATTCTCATTCCCTCATGCATCCTATCCGACACTACACCTTTGTCAAGAAGTTTCTCTATCCTCGTCTCGTAAGATTTGTGTATGGCTCTAAGGATCCCTATATCACTGAGGATGAGAGGAAACTGACCGAGTGCGATGTGAGATTGGTGAAAGGATTAATCTCGAATGTGCGGTGTGAGTATTTTAACTTTATCGTCACTCGCCTGCTTCCTCGTCGGTGGCAAATGCTTAACATTTTGGATCGTCTTGCTTTGATTGCCTTTGGTCCTCTGGCGTATTTATTTGGTGGAAGGATTCTTATAGCGGGTAAAATATCAAAGTAAGACACTGGTTTTGAAATAAAGTAGGGGGGATAACTATTCACCACGAAGGGCACGGAGAGCACGAAGTGAAATTTGAGGAATTATCGAATTCATGAAGCTCATATATTGACATATATGGTAATACATCAGTTATTTGGGGGAATGAAAATAGTAGGCAAGTAGGTAGTAGGTAAGTAGGAAAGGGATAAAGGATGTGCACGGTATTCCTCTTCTGGGGGCAATGTCTCCCCCTTTCCTACTTTCCTACTCTCCTACTTCCTACTTTCA
>JBFLXS010000032.1 GCA_040755795.1 bacterium
AAAATGCTGTGGATAAAATTAGAGGCATTCTCTTTGTTTGAAAATATCTCTTTGAAGAAACTGTCATGTGGATTTGATATCTCCATCTTATCTCCTTACCCCAGCTTTGTTCTAACTGGTATGATAACGCGTAACTATTCACCACGAAGAACACGAAGGACACAAAAATGTTACAGCACAAATCTCTTTATGTCTTCTTTCAATCTTTCCACATTGAAATTTATCAATAGACCAACCTTGATATTTGCCAATTTCATATATGGTAACTATTCAGCCACAGATGGACACGGATGAAACACGGAAAATCCGTGAACCGTGTCCGTAATTAGGCTGAAGGTTTTTCCTCCTGTTGCCCTCTGTCTTCTGCCTTCTGCCCTCTGCTATTTATCTGTGCCAATCCATGTTAATCAGTGGCTCAATAGTTACTTTATTTCTATATCTTCTCTGTTCCTCTGCGTCTCTGCGGTAAAAGACTACCTGAACGGTTACCCTTTATCGAATTTCGTTTTAGTAATAAAATGAGTAATAATAATAACTAAGGCAATTAATGAGAGTAATAAAGATATTCTTACTCTGACTAAATTTATGGGATGTTTTACTAAATTGCCCGGTTTGATTATCTCTAATGATGTGGCGTGAATATCGAGTTCACCTCCGTGATTGGGACAGGCACGATGGAAAATCCCTTTTACCATTATTCTATCTCCAATGGCTTTATAGCAACCGTGGTAAGTAATCTTTGGGAGTTGCGAGATTTGAACAAAAACACCAATGGCAAAATTCCCATCGCTAATATTAAGCCAGGCAATATTCCCTCTTTTCATTACCGAACCAACGACCTCACCCTCATAATAAACCATTTTCCCATCGTATTCTTTTGCCTTTTTAATTAATTCGGTCGATGAAATAGGAGATGCATAAACAAGATTCTTTATAACCACAAAGAACATAAAAAATACAAAGATTTTAAATTGATTTTGGATTTTGGATTGATTCATCTTATTACCCTCTTTTTAGAAGACCATAATTGGGTAGTTGAGATAACAAAACTAATCAAGGCAAAAATAGACATAAATTCTAATCTTCCTGCCCACATTTCAAATATATAGGTTATTTTAAGTAAAAATGGCATTTGAGGAGAAACAATTCCACAACTAAGTCCAGTGCCGCTTCCTGTGGAAACTGAATCAAACAAAGCATCTAATAATGGATAATCATAAATAACTCCAACAAATGTCCCCAGTCCATAACTAAATAAAAAGCAAAAAATAATGAACATTGTTGAGCGAACGATTTTATCTTCTAATACAATATCTTTGATATGGTGAAACTTTTCCTTTACGACCGCTGATTTAGGGAGTGAAAGGGATTTTATATCCTGAAGCATTCCTTTAAATAAAATACCTATTCTTAAGGATTTAATTGCTCCTGATGTCGAACCACTATTACCCCCAATTCCCATAGCGATGATTAAACCTATCATTGCTAATGGTCCCCAGTCGGTTAAGAATTGTTGTGGATAAATCGTCGAATGGCCAGCAGTGCCAAGTGCTGAGATAACAAGATAAAGTGCCTTTCTAAAAAAGGTAGTGAAGTTTGAATAAACTTGTTGTTGGACAAGTCCATTTATGACGATAAAGAAAACTATTAAGAATATACTTATAAAACTAATGATTTCAATATTCTTGTATATTTCTTTGCGGTTTCCCGTAAAAAGTGCGTAATGAATTGAGAAATTCATTACGCCAAGGATAATTACTACTGCGGTAATTATTTCAATAGTTAAACTATGGTAATAAAGTAAACTCATACTTTGTGGTGCAAAACCACAAGTTGCCCATGAACTTATATATAACCACATACTATGCCAGAATGCTTCCAGTTTCGGTAACCCTATATTTACATAAGCAAACCAGAGAACTAATGTCCCAAGACAAAAATAACTTAGACTAATCGCCCAGATTATTCTTGCGGTCTGAACAATGTTAGGTAAAATTCTATCTTCTCTGCCCTCCCCAACATACATTCCATAGACACCGCTGGTGCGAATTAATAATGTCAGAGCAATAAGAATCATTCCTTGACCACCAATAAAGGTAATTGTGAATCGCCACATATTAACTGTGTAAGAAATATGGTCTAAATCTTGAATTAAAGATAATCCAACCGTGGCTAAACCACTCATAGCATCAAAACATGCATCTGTGTAAGAAATAAAATGGCCACTCATGAAAAGTGGGATGGCGCCTAAAAACATCGTTAAAATCCAGGAAACTGAAGCAATGACCATTCCTTCTATCCAGGAAAGGTCAGTTGGAACAGGACAGATTAAAAGGAGGATATAGCCAATAATCATGCAACACAAAAAACTAATGAAAAAATTTATTCCTTCGTTATACTCATTCATTAGAAAGGAAACAGCAATAGGAATAATCATTAAAAGCCCATATCCAACAATTAGCCTGCCACTATAATAACCAATAGTTTTAATATCCTGTAAGGTAGGTTTTGGAATCATTTTATATACCACACCAGTCCCGCGATAATCAAACAAAGGACAATGATAATAAAAATAGCTAAAATTTCAATCAAAAACCCCATAACAGGGTTAAAAATTTTTGTTATTGTTTTTCTATTATTCATTTATATCAATTTCTCCTAAGAAAATATTGAGTAATGCCTGTTCATTTTCAATCGTCGTCAGGGCAATTATATCATCTCCTTTTTCTAACTTAGTTTTGCCGTTGGGAATGATAAGGTCTTCGCCTCTAACAATAGAGGCAATAACTGAGTTAGATGGTAATTTAATTTTCTCTATTGGTTTATTTATAACCGGTGAGTTATCCATAAGGTCAACGCGGACAATCGCTAATTTACCTTTCTGGACAGTCATCAGGTTAATAAAGTCTTCGAGGGATGTTTCTTCCTCAATTATTCGAGCAATAATTGCGGTGCTATTGATGGGCACATCCACTCCTAAATCATTAAAAATCTGTTCATTTTTGGGGTCATTTACTCGAGCGACAGTGCGAGGGACATTAAAGTATTCCTTCGCCAATTGACAGACAACAATATTATCTTCGTCATCACCGGTTACAGCCGCAACAACATCAGCCTTTTCAATCCCGGCATCTTCTAAATAATGTGCCTCACAGCCATCTCCTTCGATTGTAAGTACATTTTCTAATTCTTCGGCAATTTCAGAACAGATATTTGGATCTTTTTCTATTAAAGCAACCTGATGCTTATCCTGGCAAAGTGTTTTAGCCAGTTGATACCCAATCTTTCCTCCACCAACAATAACTATATACATTTTAGCCCTCTCGTTTAGTAAACATTCAAAAGTTAGTTTTCAGTCATTAATATTTAGCTTCAGCATTCTACATCTTGTATCTTGCATCCTCTTTTAACTACTGATATCTGCTCACTGAACGCTTACCTTTTAACAATAATTAATAAAATATCCTTTTCTTTAGTAATTATTTCTTCATTTGGAAATAGGATTTCCTTATCACGAAGCACGGCAAGGGTTTTACCCTGTTGTTTTGTTTCTATTTCTTTTAAAGTTAAACCAGATGTATCTTCATTTATTTTAAATTCAATTATTTCTATCTCATTTACTTCAGATAAGTGATGAACAAAATGTCCAGAGGTAATTTTTTCTTTGATCATTTTTGCCATTAAGGTTGTTCCACCAATTACATTTAATCCTAATTGGTGATATAGTTGTGTTCGTTTTGGGTCATATATTCTGGTTATCACAGTAGGTATTTTAAATATTTTCCTTGCGACCTGTGTTGCGACCACATTGGTATTATCGCCGTTTGTCACCACAGCAACTGCATCTGCATTTTCAATACCCGCTTTTTTCAAAAGCTCAACATCATAACCATTACCAACCATAGTTCTACCATTAAAATTTGTGCCCAGTCGTTTGAAGGAAGAGTTACTTTTATCAATCACAACAACATTATGTCCTTCTAAACTTAAAGTAGTTGCTAATTGAGACCCGACTCGACCACAACCAATGATGATAATATACATTTATTTTCCCTCCAAAATTATGTAACCGTTCAGCCACAGAGGCACAGAGTTCACAGAGAATTAGAGAAATTAGCCACAAATGGACACGAATTATAGCACTTATTAATCGAAATTTGACATAGATATGACTCTGAAATTCCAAATCACAAATTCCAAATTCCAAACAAATTCAAATGACCAAAATTCAAAACATTACCCCCCATAGTTTGGTATTTATTACTTGAAATTTGGTGCTTATTTGAGATTTGGTGCTTGGGATTTGGGATTTTTCCCTTATCCACTCTGAGTAAAATTTTGACTAATAACTGCTATATTCCCTCTGTGTTCTCTGTGACTCTGTGGTTATATCCCTGGACGCTTACAAAATTATTAAAGGGTATCATATCATAAAATATGTCCTTTGTCAACTTTAAAAAATTATCCTGTCCATCTGCGTGAATCTGCGTCCTATCTATGTCCATATTTTATTTCAAATGTAGAAAATTCTCCGGTATAATCTTCGTAAGTCATTTCAACATTTTTAACACTTGCCCCGGGAGGACCTTTATGGCACCAGGAGATGATTTTTTCTACTTGTGTCTCTTCTCCTTCAAATAGTGCTTCTACTCTCCCATCCGGGAGGTTTTTTACCCAGCCATTAATTTCTAATCTTTTTGCAGAATCTTGAGTATATGCCCTGAAGAATACTCCCTGGACATAGCCAGAGATATAGAGATGTGCTCTTATGTTCATAACTTCATTACTTCCTAACTTCCAAACTTCGTAATTTCTTAACTTTATTGTAACCGTTCAGGTTATACATTAGAAGTGTAAGAAGGGGGATAAGGAGATAAGGAAGATATGGAGATAAGATAATAGAAATAGATTGAAATTTATAGAAATAGGTAGAAATTGATTGTGGAAAACAACAAATTTCCATAAATTTCTATTAGTTTCTACTAATTTCAATTTTTTTAATAATATCCCCTTATCTCCTTTATCTCCATATCTCCTTTTCTTACACCACCTGAACGCTTACACTTTATTATTCTGAAATTAGCCACACACACTGGTAACTGGTAATTGGTAACTGGTAATTGGTTAAATAGTTTCCTCCTGAACTCGAACTCAGCCGAACAGTATTTAATTACCAATCACCAGTTACCAGAATCAAATTCCGTGCGTTATTTGTTCAACATAACACTATTGCTCTGTTGCTACTCATTAGACATATTTTTTATGAAGAAAAGATAGTTTTTTTGAAGGAGTAATTAAGTTTTGAAGTAGATAAAGTTTCCTATCACGCGAGGCAACGGCAATATGTTTTGCATTAGGAGTAATATCTACTTCATAAACACTTCCTTTTGTTTCATATTTCCAGATTTCTTTTCCTGTTTTATTAAGTAAATAAACATAATTATTATTTACTCCCGCAACTATAAATTCACCATCAGGGGTAATTCTAACTCCATAGATTTCTCCGCCGATATATTTTTTAAAGAGTAATTTACCCTTTTTATTTAAAAGGTAAATATATTTATCTTCTCCACCAGCTATAATTAGATTACCATTAAAAGAGATATCGACATCATAAACCTCGCCATTTGTTTCAAACTTCCATAATAACTTTCCGTTTTTATTCTGAAAGTAAATATATCTATCTCCACAACCAGAGACAATATATTCCGCGGCGGGTGTAAGTGCTACGCCACTAACCATTTGACTTACTCCATATCGCCAGAGGAGTTTTCCATTTATCACATCTAAAAGTCCTATTTTCCAATCAGCAGTGCCAACCGCAATATAATCTCCTCCTGGAGTAATAGAAACGCTATTTACATCGCCCCCTGTTTTATATTTCCATAGCAATTCACCTGTATTATTAAAGAAACAAACATCATAATCACCAGTTCCAGCAACAATATAGTTTCCTTTATAGGTAATATCTACGGAATGTACCCATTGTCCAATTTCATATTCCCAGAGTTTATTACCCCTTCCATCTAAGAAATAAAGATTTTTATCATTGGCACCTACAACTATATATTTAGCATCATGGGTAATGGCAACACAAAAAACACTTTCTCGAATGTTATAACTCCATTTTTCTTTGACTAATTCTGGCATAGATAGAAATTCCTGGTAACTATTTAGTGTGATAAGAAGATGTGATGTTGAGATTTTTCGGTAACCGTTCACCGCAGAGACGCAGAGAAAAAAAATTTAAAACTATTTGTCGTACGTTTCATTCCATCTCTGATTTTCATCAGAGCAAACTTTTTAGGATTGACATATCATGATTGATTAACAAATTTGGTTTTGATGTCCTATGTATTACAAAGATTACCTCAATAATCTTTTCTGTGATCTGATTTATTTCTATGTCTTCTCTGTTTCTCTGCGTCTCTGCGGTAAATTACCACCTGAACGGTTAGATTTTTCCTCTTCGCACCTTTTCATAACTGATTATCGAATATTCTTCCTGGTGGAGGCGGCGGGAATCGAACCCGCGTCCGAAGATACAAAGACATAAGCCTCTACACATCCATTGTCTGAGATTTTAGTTTTCACTTCCTTAATCTCCTCTCAGACAGGATACAAAGGAAATTAGCTTATTTTTTCTCGTTACTTTTGCCCAAGCAAAGCAATAAGTAACCAGTCTGTTAAACTAACACCCTTAATAATTCTACAGACAAGAATTATCAGGATGTGCTGCGAAATTAAGCAGCAAGTGCCAGATCGTAGTTGGCGTTTATTGGTTTTGCTGTCTGTTTAACGAGGCCTGACAGCACCTCGGGATGCAACCTATATTTTGTTTATCTCCGTCGAACCCTTTTCGCCCCCTTTTTTTTGTAACCGTTCAGGGTGTAACGAAGGGGAAATGGAGAAATCAGGGAAAAGGGGAAAAAGTATTCTTATTTTAGTAAGAAAATCATATTATTTAGAATGTCATTGACAACTGATGAAACCTTCTGCTACCTAATTCCCCTATCCCTCTCCTTTCTCCCCATGAACGCTCTCGGATAAAATTAAGCGTTGATTTTATTAGCCCTTCCAAACAGACAATCTTCTTTTCCCCCCACCGAAGGAACAAGGATCAAGGTGCAAGGAACAGGGTCTTTCCCTACTCTTTACCTCTTGCCCTTTGATTTCACAAGTGCTGTTTCCAACCCCATTAGCATCCTTCTCTTTTCCATTCACCTTAATCCTTGAACCTCGATCCTTGAACCTTTTTATCCGAAAACCTTCCCCATTTCCCCTTTTCTCCTTATGGACACCTGAACGCTTACTTTTTTTTACCCCAGAGAACACATGTTTTAGCCAACGCTCTGATTGTTATAGGTATTTAGAGAGTAATTACTGCATATTGTCTTCAGAGGCACTTTCTTTCCACCAGTTTAAGTATACCATATTTTAAGAAAAATTACAACTATTTTTTATCAGTTCTGAATAGTTACGGATTTTCTACTAATTTAAATGTGTAAAGGAGCAAAGGGTTAAGATACCTAAAAGTTGTCCCCCAAATTGTTCAAAATAGTGTTCTTCAATCCCGCATTATTCCTTATGGTTATAAAGATGTGGGTAAGTTTCAGAAAAATTTTTATTGACAAGGGATAAAATTTCTGCTAAAATACCCTCAAAAGGTGCAAAGATGAATAAACAGTTCCAAAAAAACAAAAAGCAAATTCCTATCACTTAAGATTAAGTGGTTTATCCTTTTTTAAACGCAAAGAACGCAAAGAAATTAACCGCAAAGGACGCAAAGATTATAGTGCTCTGTTAAGATTGAATTTGCATGTTACTTAGGTAATCGGTAATCAGTAATCGGAGATAACAGGCGCCATTGTTTTCTCTTCACCGATAACCTGATAACCGATAACTTTCTAAACATAGCAAAGCAAACTTAACAAAGCAATAGGTTGTTCACCATTTTATTTTCCTTTCTTTGCGTCCTTTGCGAAATCTTCCTTTGCGCTCTTTGCGGTTAAATCTTTATACCTTTAAAAAAACTTGAACATCAAGTATCAGTGTTATATTAGTTACCGCTGGAGCAGGGTTTATTGGTTCTCATTTAGTTGATGCATTATTAGAAGAAGGACATTATGTCCGAATATTGGATAATTTAGACCCACAGGTACATGGAAAAGAACAAAAAATACCTGAATATTTGAATAAAGAAGCAGAATTTATTTATGGAGATGTCCGTAATCGTGATCAGGTAAAAAAGGCAATTTCAGATATAGAAGTTATTTTCCATGAAGCCGCAGTAGTAGGTGTAGCTCAATCAATGTATGAAGTAGAAAGATATATTCATAGTAATACCTATGGGACGGCAGTACTTTGGGATGTTTTGATAAATGAACCCAATAAGGTTAAAAAGGTAATTGTTGCATCTTCTATGTCTATTTATGGGGAAGGAGAATATAGATGTAATAAATGCGGTATTGTCTATCCTAAACTTAGAGGAATTGAGCGCCTAAAAGCACATAAATGGGAAATAGAATGTCCCAAATGTGGTTTTGAATGTCTGCCTATTCCTACTGGTGAAGAAAAACCATTAATTCCAACATCCATCTATGCTATTTCAAAAAAAGACCAGGAAGAAATGAGTATAGTTTTGGGGCGTGCATATAATATCCCGGTTGTAGCATTACGCTATTTCAATATCTATGGACCGAGACAGGCCCTTTCTAATCCTTATACCGGTGTAGCGGCCATATTCTCATCCAGAATATTAAACAATAATCCACCACTTATTTTTGAGGATGGAGGACAAAGTCGTGATTTTATCCATGTAAAGGATATAGTCAGGACTAATCTTTTAGCTATGAAAAATGATAAGTCTGATTATCTAATATTTAATGTTGGTTGTGGTCATCCAATAACTATTTTTGAAATAGCTAACTTGCTTATCTCTAATCTTAATCCAACTTTAACTCCTCAAATAGCAAATAAATTTCGAGAAGGAGATATTCGACATTGTTTTGCTGATGTTTCTAAGATTAAGAAAGAATTAGGATTTGAAGCCCAAATATCCTTTGAAGATGGGATTAATGATTTAATTCAGTGGGTCAAAACTCAATCAGCAGATGATTTAGTCGATGTAGCAACCTCAATATTGGGAAAAAAAGGATTAACAAAATGAAATAGGGTTTATAGAATTTTAGGTGGTGTCTTAATCTATCATAAAGATTGAAATAGTGTCCGAAAAGGAGATATGGGGATTATGGAGATAAGGAGATAAATTCATTCTAAAATTTTGCAAAGGACAATGAATAATTTCCATATCTCCCTTTATCTCCTTATCCCCTTTTGGACACCAAATCTGCATAGATTTCACTATTAGAGTTATTTTCAAACACCACCTAAAAATGAACCGTCCCGAGGAGGCGTAATTTAATGACTAAAGTAGTTATTCTATGTGGTGGAATGGGCACCAGACTACGGGAGGAAACTGAAATTCGACCGAAACCATTAGTTGAAGTAGGAGATAAACCCATCCTCTGGCACATTATGAAGATTTATTCATATTATGGATTTAATGATTTTATTCTTTGTCTGGGTTACAAAGGAGAGATGATTAAAAACTATTTCTATAACTATGAAATGCTAAATAATGATTTTACCATAGAATTAGGTAACTCTAAAAATATAGAGATTTACAGCCATCATAAAGAAAAGGACTGGCGAGTTACACTGGTTGATACCGGAGCAAATGCCTTGAAAGGGGCGAGGATAAAAAAAATAGAAAAATATATCGATAGCGACCTGTTTATGCTGACTTATGGAGATGGCGTAGCTAACATCAATCTCCATGAATTGTTATCCTTTCATAAGAGTCATGGTTGTATTGGAACGGTAACTGGTGTCCGACCGATGTCGCGATTTGGGGAATTAATAGTTAAAGAAAATAAAGTTATCTCATTTACAGAAAAGCCCCAGGTTTCTTATGGAATAATAAATGGGGGGTTTTTTGTTTTTAATCGAAAAATCTTTGACTATTTATCTGAAAATGATAGTTGTGATTTTGAAATAGGACCGTTAGAACAATTAGCCAGAGAAGGCGAATTAATGGTCTATGACCTCAAAGGAGAATGGGAGTGTATGGATACCTTTAGGGATACTCAGTATCTTAATAATTTGTGGAAAAATAAAAAGGCATTCTGGAAAGTTTGGGAGGAGTAAAAAAAATGGATAATAACCAGATTGAAGGCGTGGTTATAAAACCACTAAAAAAAATACCGGATGAAAGAGGTTCTATCTATCTCATGTTAAGATGGGATGACCCAATTTTTGAGAGATTTGGAGAGATATATTTTTCTTTAGCCTATCCTGGAGTTATTAAAGCCTGGCATCTACATGAAAAAATGACGCTAAATTATGCTGTTATTCAAGGAATGATAAAACTTGTCCTTTTTGATGATAGGAAAAACTCATCTACAAAAGGTAATTTAATGGAAGTGTTTATTGGTGAAGAAAATTATTCTTTAGTTAAAATCCCACCAAAAATTTGGAATGGATTTAAATGTATTGGAACAAAACAGACCATAGTAGCAAATTGTGCGACCTTACCTCATGACCCAGACGAAATTAAAAGAATAAATCCTTTTACAAATGAAATACCTTACGATTGGGGTCTAAAACATGGATAAATATCTTAGACAAATATATGAAAATAGACGGGTGTTAGTTACAGGACATACGGGATTCAAAGGCGGATGGTTATCAGTATGGCTTACAGAATTAAGGGCAAAGGTTATTGGTTACTCCCTCCAACCCCCTACACAACCAAATCTGTTTGAATCTATAAATCTAAACGATAAAATTGAACACATTATTGGTGATATTCGAGATGAAAAAAATTTGCTCGCTATCTTTGAAGAATATCAACCTGAATTTGTCTTCCACTTAGCGGCACAACCATTAGTGAGATTTTCTTATAAAGAACCAAAATTTACCTATGAAACAAACATCATGGGCACAGTAAACCTTTTAGAAGCAGTACGAAAATCCAGGAGTGTGAAAGTTTGTGTTATCATTACCAGTGATAAGTGCTATGAAAATAAAGAGTGGATTTATGGTTATAGAGAAATAGACCCGATGGGTGGCTATGACCCTTATAGTTCAAGTAAGGGCTGTGCTGAACTCATAACCGCTTCTTATAGAAATTCTTTTTTTAATCCTAAAGACTATGGGAAAATTCACCAGGTATCTCTATCATCTGTCCGAGCTGGAAATGTAATCGGTGGTGGAGATTGGGGGGAAGATAGACTTATTCCGGATTGTGTGAAATCATTTTCAAAAAATAAAACAGTTCTGATTCGTAATCCACACGCCACAAGACCCTGGCAATATATTCTGGAACCATTATCAGGTTATCTATTGCTGGGAGCGTTAATGTATGAAAACGGAGCAAAATATAGTAGCGGGTGGAATTTTGGTCCAAACGATGAAAGTATAATAAAGGTGGAAGAAATAGTTAAATGTTTAATTAAACATTGGGGTAGCGGCGACTATCAAATAGACACTTCAAATGTCACTCAACCTCATGAAGCCAGCCTCTTAAAATTGGATATAAGTAAAGTTCGTGCTTTACTTGGTTGGAAACCTATTTATCATATCTATGAATCACTTGAAAAAACTATTATGTGGTATAAAAGTTTTTACAATGATGTTGGTCTGGAAAAGTTGTATGAAATTACAGTCCAGGAAATTAGGAACTACATAAACTCTATAAATAGGAAGGAATTAGATTAAGATAGTGGAAAATAAGGATTTAAAAAGTGAGATTTTTGAGATGGTTACCAGGTATTATGAAGAAAAACATAAACACAAACCATTTATACCTGGTAAAACACACATTCCGTATGCTGGTCGGGTCTATAACGAAGAGGAGATAATCTTTCTTGTTGATTCGGCTTTGGATTTCTGGCTGACAACTGGGAGATTTGCAGAACAATTTGAGAAGGAATTGAGTAAGTTTTTAGGGGTAAAACATTGTATTCTCACTAACTCGGGTTCTTCTGCCAATCTTTTATCTGTATCTGCTTTGACATCTCCTAAGTTAGGAGAAAAAAGGCTTAAACCAGGAGATGAAGTAATCACTATAGCCTGTGGTTTCCCAACCACGGTGAATCCGATTATCCAGAATAATCTGGTGCCGGTATTTATAGATGTAGATATTGGGTCTTATAACATTCAATCAGATAAAATTGAAGAGGCTTTATCTGAAAAGACAAAGGCTATTTTTTTAGCCCATACACTTGGTAATCCATTTGATTTAAACAAAATAATGTCCATTGCTCAAAAATATAATTTGTGGGTAATTGAAGATAACTGCGATGCTCTTGGCTCAAAATACAATGATAAATATACTGGCACCTTTGGACAGATAGGGACTTTAAGTTTTTACCCTGCTCACCACATCACTATGGGAGAAGGAGGGGCATTGGTAACGAATGATACTCAGCTAAAGAGATTGATTGAATCTTTTAGAGACTGGGGTAGAGACTGCTGGTGTGAGCCAGGAAATGATAATACCTGTGGAAAGAGATTTTCACAGCAGTTGGGTAGGTTACCTTTTGGTTATGACCATAAGTATATCTACTCTCATATAGGTTACAATTTAAAAATAACAGATATGCAAGCGGCAATAGGAGTTGCTCAATTAAAGAAATTACCCTCATTTATTGAAGCCCGAAAGAAAAATTTTAATTTGCTTTATCAAGGATTAAAGGAATATGAGGAAGTCTTCATCCTTCCACAACCTACTTCTAATTCACAACCAAGCTGGTTTGGATTCCCAATAACCGTAAGACAAAAGGCTAAATTTTCACGAGCAAAGATTGTTAATCATTTAGAAAAAAATAATATTGCTACCAGAATGCTTTTTGGTGGTAATTTAGTAAAACAACCTGCCTATCAAAATGTGAATTATCGCCTTATAGATTCGTTAAAAAATACAGATTTTGTCATGGATAATACCTTCTGGTTAGGTGTATATCCTGGCTTAACTGAGGAAATGATTGAATTTATTCTTAAAACAATAGCCTCTAAATTGCGAGGGATATGATGGTTGATTTAACTATATCGATAATTAATTTTAATAATGAAAAGTTATTAGAAGAGTGTCTAACATCTATTTATGAAACCGCTAAAAAGATTAGTTTTGAAATATGGGTAGTGGATAATTACTCAATGGATAACAGTGTAGAAATGGTTCGAACTAAATTCCCCCAAGTTAATCTGATAGTCAATCCCCACCATAAAGGTTTTTCTACCAATCATAACCAGGTCCTATCGCGGATGGACGGCAGGTATGCTTTAATCTTAAGTGATGATGTGATTGTAAAACCAAATGCCCTTGATTATATGGTCGAGTTTATGGATGAACATTCTGATATAGGAATATTAGGGCCAAAGGAATTTTTCCCGGATGGAAGATTGCAAAAATTTCATTGTTTGGAAACACGCTCTCTCTGGTCTGAATTTTTAGAGGCATTTATGATTAGTCCTTTTTTAAGAAGGGTTTTCCCTGAACTAAGATTTCCAGGACAATTGTATATGTCTTCGCTGAAAGATTATGACTATGCTCATGAGGTAGCTTCTGTTCATGGAAGTTGTCTGATGGTGAGAAAAAAAATGTTAGACCAAATTGGGCTCATGGAAGAAAAATATTATTTCTATTATGAAGAACCGGATATATGCCTTCGGGCTAAAAAAGCAGGCTATAAAGTCTATTATACCCCAGATGCACAAATAATCCACTATTTTGCCGCTACCACTCGAAAATCTAATCCATTTTTTATGATAGATAAATCTTTAAATGCCCTCCATTCTTTTTATAAAAAATTCTATGGTTTATCTGGCTCTATTTTAGTTGGATGTATTACCATTGCCTCTTCAATATTTATCTTATTCACCCTCCCTTTCATCTATATATTTGATGTGAAAAAGAGGGAGGTTATAAAAAGAAATATAATAGCCACCCTGAGAATTCTTCATTGGTATTTTACCTTCGGAGGACGATTCTCTTCTAAGAAGAAGAATGTGTATCTTGACTTACCTTCTATTTCTTGTAACCGTTCAGGTTATACATTAGAAGTGTAAGAAGGGGGATAAGGAGATAAGGAAGATATGGAGATAAGATAATAGAAATAGATTGAAATTTATAGAAATAGGTAGAAATTGATTGTAGAAAACAACAAATTTCCATAAATTTCTATTACTCGATATTCAAGTTTTTTTTAAGATTAAGTGGTTTATCCTTTTTTAACCGCAAAGAACGCAAAGATTATAGGTTGTTCACCACCCTTTTAATTCCTTCCTTGAGTCTTAATACATTGAAATTTATAAGCAATTAACAATATTTGGTAAGGGTTCAGGTAGGATAAAAATAAGGAGAAAGGGAGAAGATGGAGAAGTGGAGAAAAGAAGAGTTAACTGATAGGATTATTAATGTCTGTATTAATGTTCATAAAAAGTTAGGACATGGTTTTCTGGAGAGCATCTATCACAATGCCTTGAAGGTTGAGTTTGCAAGACAGAACATCATCTTTGAATCAGAAAAAGAAGTCAAGAT
This sequence comes from bacterium, assembly GCA_040755795.1. Taxonomy (NCBI): domain Bacteria; species bacterium. The sequence goes on from JBFLXS010000032.1 coordinate 14,606, forward strand.
ATTCTATCAAGGTGTTGAGGTTGGGATTCATAGACTTGAGCTTTTCGACCTGTGCGGTTAAATGTAAAATGTATAACTGAAAGGTAATGAGTCTTGCGAAGTAGTAAAATTTCCCATTTTTCATTTCCTATTTTACATTTCCCATTTATTTTTCCTTTGCGTCTCTGCAATGAATTAGTCTAATCGCACAGGTGGAAAAGTTTGAGCCATTTCTCCAATTCTCCCTTTTCCCCATTTCTCCTTGTTTACACTTCTAATGTATAGCCCTGAACGGTTACAATATTTGAAAGTTCGTTTTCGTTTATAGGCCTGTTTTCCTTTCTTTGCGTCCTTTGCGAAACCTTCCTTTGCGCTCTTTGCGGTTAAATCTTTATACCTTTAAAAAACTTGAACATCGAGTATTAGTTTCTACTAATTTCAATTTTTTTTAATAATATCCCCTTATCTCCTTTATCTCCATATCTCCTTTTCTTACACCATCTGAACGCTTACTATTTCTTCATAGTTGCCTTCATTGTCCGTCTCATCTCTTTTTCATGTTCTCTCTTCTTAATTACCGCACGCTTATCATAAAGTTTTTTACCTTTACCTAATCCTAATTCTAACTTTACCTTCCCTTTTTTAAAGTATAATTTTAATGGAATTAAGCTAAGTCCTCTTTCTTGTGTCTTCCCTATCAATCTTTTGATTTCTTCTTTTTTTAAAAGGAGCTTACGAATTCTTGTTGGCTCATGATTTTGGATATTTCCATACGGATATTGATTTATATGACAATTGAATAAAAAAACCTCTTCATTTTCTACCCTGGCTAAACTATCCTGTAAATTTGCTTGATGATTTCGTAATGATTTTACCTCTGTTCCTCGAAGGCAAATACCTGCCTCGTAAGTTTCTAAAATTTCATAATCATGGTATGCTTTACGATTACTACATATTATAGTCACTTTCTTTCCACCATTTCAACTATACCACATTTTAAGAAAAATTACAACTATTTTTTATATTCCCTGTTTTTTTATTGACTTTTAGACGGACAATGATTATAATATAAAAGTAACTATTCACCACGAAGGGTACGGAGAGCACGAAGTGAAATTTGATGAATTATCGAATAGAGTCATTGGATGCGCTATAGCGGTGCATCGAACTCTTGGGCCAGGTTTGCTTGACACCGTGAAGAGTGATAATTCACAATTCACAATTGACAATTCACCATTCACCATTATTAAGGAAATTTAGGGAAGAAATGGTGAATGGTGAATAGTTACAAAGGAGGTTACTTACTATGGGTTCTACGGCGAAGTTAAGCAGTAAATATCAAATTGTTATCCCTAAAAAAATAAGACGAGAATTAAACCTGAAATCAGGTGATGAATTAATAATGAAGATTGAAGATGATAAGATAATTATGCGGGCAAAACCTAAGAGTTATACCGACTATATGTTAGGATTAGGTGAAAAAGTCTGGAAGGAATAATTATGAACAAATTAGAAAAATTTCTGAAAGGATATCATGTTATAGGATTAGATGCACAAATCTTTATTTATCTTTTTGAAAATAATCCGAGATTTAAACCAGTTACAATCGCCCTATTTAGTCTAATGGAGCAAGGAGAAATAATTGGTGTTACATCTATTCTATCTCTTCTTGAAATTCTTACCAAACCGATGGAGAAACAAGAACATCATTTGATAAATGAATATAAATTTTTGCTTAATACATTTCCTAACTTGATTATTGGGAAAATTGATGAAGAGATAATCGATTTAGCCGCATCTTTCAAAGCAAATTATTCTTTTTTGGATGATACTTTTGCCATTCAATTAGCTACCGCTAAATTATACGACGCCGAGTGTTTCATTACTCATAACCAATCGCTGAAAAAAATGCGAGAGATTAAAATAATTAATATAGCCGAGATTTTAGAAAAGGTAGAAGATTGATGAGACGATTTATCTTGTTTTTAATATTATTTTTTGGAATCTCATTTTTATTTTATATCACCATTTTAAGAGATTTCAAACCAACTACCATTAACATTTCTGGCTATCTTTCACTTGAAGATAGGGTTAGTGCTGAAGGAGTGAAGGTTGAAGTCGTTCCATTTTATCCTAAAAGGATTTTTAGAAAACCTGTCCAACATTTCTTTACCGACTCAACAGGATTTTACAAATTAGAAGAAATTGAAGTCCCTATTGGACCTTTGGGTGAAATTTTTGTTTTATGGTTAGATGGTCAGAAAAAAAAGGCACCATATTTAAAGTTAAGAATTATTAAAAAAGGTTACCTTCCGGTGGAAGTTCTAATATTCAAATTTACACCCATAGTCAAAATACCATTTCTAACTTTAGATAAGGAAGGAACACGAAAACCACTAAATGAAGTCATTTCTGAAAATGGTATTAAAATTGTAAAAAATATCACCAGGTATAGATTTTGTGCCCTTCATAATTATCTATGGTTTTATCCAGAATACTACGACCTTGAACTTATAATTCCAACAGATAAACCAAAACAAAATGTCAAACTCAAACTTCGGTTGATTAATGAACCACTTTACACCAATTTTGAGGAAGAACTTAGTGAATCAGCCGATGAATTGAAAGGGATAATAAAGATACTTATTCCCGAAATTCCTGTCGAAGAGGTAAAATTGCGTGGTGGAGAAAATGTGGCTAATTCATTATCTAACCCATCTTTAGTGGATAAATTAAACGAAATCTTAATCAACTCTAAAATAAAACATATTCGTTTGACATCAATAGATTTAGTAAAGAAAAAGTAACTGTTCAGCCACCAGGGCACAAAGACTCAAAGAAAAGATTATTTTATCTTCGTGGCTTCGTGGCTGAATAATTAAAGAAACAAGGATTAAAATATTATGATGAATTATTATCTCTCATACATATTTGGAAGTCATTATGATGGTCCGTCTTACTTTATTGGATTAATACCATTTGTCATCGTCATAGGATTAATTATCTTTTTAGAAGAATTTATCTCTTGTGGAATTAATTTTATAATGACTAATAATAAAATAATCAGATTAAGACTTATTTTATCTTCTATTATTATAGCTCTATTTACGATATTCTTAGTTGGAACAGGTGTATTATTTTATCATAATGTTTATCTGGGCAAAAAAATTATTTTTTTATATTTTTATCTTAATGGACTATTTTTTCTTTTTTATCTTGGGTTATTGACAATTGGGACATATATTTTCCTCGTCTTATGGAAAAGAAGATTAGACCATAGCATTGGTCAAGGTGGATTAAGTGGTCTTATTTTTGGGATACTCTTAATCGTTAGCCTTGATTTTATAGGGTTAGAACATTATGATAAAATTCTTGTGATATTATTATTTGCCGGACTTGGATTTCTATGGGGACTGCTTGGAAAAAAAGAGGTAATTTTACAAAAATGGGTTTTAATTCTATTTCCAGTAGAACAAAGTGTTATTATCTCTTTAATCTTCAGTGTATTTTTAATCTGGCTTTTCAGGGCTTTATATGGAATTGATTTCGAAAATGAAAAACTTTTATCTATGATTGGATTAATCTTGCCTATTATAAGTGTGATATTTACCAGCATTTATATCGATAGGTTAATCCGCGTAGAACCTTTTGAAAGTAGTCCGTATAAGAAATCGCGGTATCTTAAATTAGGACTATTAATATTCCTATTTTTCTGGATAGGTGAATTATACTCTCTTTTAACCATCAAAATGATCTCATAGTAACCTACTGTTTTGTCAAGTTCGTGTTTTGGGTAGAGTTATAAGCGTTCAGGTGGTGTAACAAAAGGAGATATGGAGATTAAGGAGATAGGGAGATATTATTAAAAAAATTGGTAACTATTCAGCCTGTAGGAAAGTAGGAGAGTAGGGAAGTAGGAAAGGGGAGACATTGTCCCCAGAAGAGGAATACCGTGCACATCCTTTATCCCTTTCCTACTACCTACTTGCCTACTATTTCCTCCTGAAAGTAGGAAGTAGGAGAGTAGGAAAGTAAGAAAGGTATTATCTAATTCTTGAACTTTTGCGTTTTTTTAGGTGTAAGAAAGGGGAAATGGAGAAAATTGGGGAAAGGGGAAAAAGAATTTCATGTATAACTAACTATATTTCTTATACTTAGAGAAAAATACTTCTTTTTCCTTTTCCCCCCTTTTCCGTTTCCCCTTATTTACACAAGAGATTGAAATACAAAGTGTTAGCAAAAAACGCAAAAGTTTAGCTAATTCTATCTAAAGATCTTAATTATCTGCCAGATTTTCAATCCATTTGGGATATATCTGAAGAAGTGAGTAGGATGCTTATAGGTTTAATCAAATCAATTAAGAGTAAAATAGTATGAAGTATTTCCCCCTCTTCCTACTTCCTACTTTCCTACTTCCTACTTCCTACTTGCTTGGTATGCTGAATAGTTACAAAAATTGAAATTAGTAGAAACTAATAGAAATTTATGGAAATTTGTTGTTTTCCACAATCAATTTCTACCTATTTCTATAAATTTCAATCTATTTCTATTATCTTATCTCCATATCACTCTTATCTCCTTATCCCCTTTCGGACACTTTTGATATATAGCCTGAACGGTTACAAAAAAGGATAAACCACAAAGGGCACAAAGTAGTAACGCAAAGGACACAAAGGGAAGAAAATAGGTAAAGCATTTTTTATCAACTCAACTTCAAAGGATAAGTTGCAAA
>JBFLXS010000033.1 GCA_040755795.1 bacterium
TAGTAGAAACTAATAGAAATTTATGGAAATTTGTTGTTTTCCACAATCAATTTCTACCTATTTCTATAAATTTCAATCTATTTCTATTATCTTATCTCCATATCATTCTTATCTCCTTATCCCCTTTCTTACACTTTTGATATATAGCCTGAACGGTTACGATTATTTGAGGAAAGAATCTTTTGGCTGGGGTTAATAATAAATCAGTAGTTAGATTCACAAAGTTCTCAAAACTTTGTTTGTTTTTGGAAAAATGTGTAACCGTGCTCAAGATTTGATAAGAATTTACCGATATATATATTAGATTCATCTTTCATTCTCTTTTAAAGACCGTTTAGTTTTTGTATATATTTTTGTCGATAGAATGAGAGATTCTTTAACATCTTGAAAAAATGATGAAACTACACTTATATCCAAGTATTTGTCCATTACATATAATTGGGTAGAGAGGTTATATAATGGGCCTTTTTGAAAAAGTAACTGATTCATTAGATAGGATTCTTCCACAGTTAGATAAGATTGCCGCATATAAAGATCCTTTAGTTAGAAAGTCCCTTGAAGAAGAAAGTATTTCATTTTTAGCCTCTGAAAGCATCTTTTGCGGGCTTATCAAAGAGGGGTCATACATAATAACTCCGGAAGGAGAAAAAGCAATAGAAAAACTTAAGAGTGACCTTAACAGGAAGGGGTTTTTAAAAGATAATATTACTTCAGCCATCTTTGGGGATGAGAGGATAATTCAATACCATGATTTCTTCAAGAAAACCCTCTCTCTATTTAAAAAGCTCTTTAATGATGATGAGATAAAAGAAGAGGCTGAGAAGAGAGGAGTAACACACTCAACCCTTCTTTTTGTAGCGGCTGTATTTGCCCTTCAGAAAGCAATAGAGTTTCATCTGGTTGCGAGGTTTAAAAAAAGATGAAATTAGAAGACTTAGAAATCCGGTTGATGGATTTTGCCTTTAAAGAAGGGGTAAGTCAAACAACAGAGATATTGAAAAGATTTGAAGATGTATTTTCTGAAGAAAATATAGATGATAATCACAATACATCTCGGAATGAACTTATAGAGTGTTTAAAAAAATATAAAAAGATTGCCTTAGGATGTCGGCCACAGATTATACCACTTTTAAAGAGTATAGATAACATTCTCAAAGAGATTACCAAAAGTTCTAATGATGCTTGTAGTGGAAGGGATTTGATAGGAATAGCAAGGGATAAGTGCAGAAAACTTCGTGAACAGATGGAGGATGATGATAAAAAGGCAGTCAATTTTTTATTAGAGCTTTTTGAAAGAGGTATGATATGTGTTTTAGATAGTGAAAGTAAGTTAGTAAATAGTTTTTTAAAAGACCCAAGGGTAGATTGGAAAAGCGCGCTTAAAATTGATATTCCGCGTCATGTTTTAGGATATAGGATTACAAAGGATGATTTTAAGATAAGTTCTGGAGAGAAGAAGGCTATTTTCATTGAGGCTCATACTTTAACAGAGGAAGGATGGGTGATTGTTGTAAAAGGGGGTTATACTCTGGCTTATTTGGCACAGAAAAGGAATATACCTTTCTATATTGTAACAACTTTTAACAAGGTAAGTTTCTGTTCTCGAGAACTTATAGAAGAAATGATTGAAACAGAACCGATAGCAAATTTCTATTATGACTTTATTCCTCCTGAGCTTATTACCAAGATAGCTACTGAAAAAGGGATTTACAGCCCTTGTGAAATAAAGGATGTTTATCTCAAAGACACTTCTCGATGAGTGCTTTCTTCGCCGGGTATTTTGACATAGACATACATGAGTAGATTAATACCTCAAGAAATTAAAGCTAAGTTTTTCCCTCTTTATCAAGGAGCATTAAAAACTCTTTTTACATCTACCCTTTTCTTTATTTCTTTTGTTATCTTTATTGCCAACCTCTCTATGATTATTTCTTCTGCTATATCCTTAATAATGCTATATAGAATCTCAAACTTTGCATTGTCCTTCTTAATTCTAAAGATTTAGTGCTTTTACAAAAGATTCAACAACATCAGGGTCATACAAGGTATCTTTGTTATCCTCTAAATCTTTGATTGCTTCCTTTTTGCTTTTTTTCTGTGGATGATAAGGTCTTTTAGATGTCATTGCCTCATAAGAATCAGCCACCCTTATAATCCTTGCTGAAAGAGAAATATTTTTCCCACTCTTTGCATTGCCATCGCTTGGATAACCACCACCATTAAAATCTATGTGGTGATAGAGAATTCCATTCTTTACCTCTTCTCCTATAAAATCTAATCCCTTAATATTTTCATATCCTATCTCAGGATGTTTATTTACATTTTCCCTTTCTTCTTTGCAAAGACAACAGGGTTTATTAATGATAACATCACTAACCCCAATTTTTCCTATATCGTGTAATAGAGCTGCCTGCCTTATCTCCTGAACCATTTTTTCTTCTAATTTCATTTTTTTTGCAATACGCACTGCATACCTGGCAACATTTTCCGAATGCTTTTTAGTATATTCACTCTTTGCTTCTATGTTTTTAACCAAAACATTTAAAGTTTGAAGATGAACTTTTTGGAGATCAATAGCATATTTGATTATATTTCCAACAAGGGCTATATTAGAGAACATCCTTATATCCCAATCACTAAAATCTCTACCTGAAGATTTGCAACAAGCAATGATTACCCCAATTGCTCTCTTTTGAACAATAAGTGGAACACAGAGTGAGGAATCAAAGGAAAAACCCTCAATAGTGAACCTGCCTGTTCGGAATAAAAGTGAGGAGTCAAGGACATCTTTAATAATTCCATCTTTTGGTATTTTAATACCCTTTCGTAGTTTAACACCTGAAGAAGCAATCAAATCTAAGTTTCTTCCCTTTTCATCAAGGAGCATCGAAAAAACTGCCTTTACCTCCAGCCTTTTCCTTGTTTTCTCTGTTATCTTTGTTGCAAATCTCTCTATGTCTATTTCTCCTGCTATATCCTCAATAATCTTATATAAAAGCTCAAGTTCTGCATCTCTCCCTCTTAATTTTCTACTCATGTCCTCAATAATGCTATGTAGAAACTCAATCTCTGCCTCTGCATTTACCCTTTTTAACTTTATACTCAGTGTTTTTTTGATATTAGTTTTTGACATATTTATTCCTCCTTAAAAAGTTCTCTTGCTGTATTTACTAACTCTTTGGTATCAAAAGGCTTCCTGAAAAATGGGATCTTCATCTCTTCTGCCTTCATCTTTATGCTAATATAGTTTGCTATTACAGTTAAAATGATTATTTTAATATTTTTTGTTTCTGAATTTCCCTTTAAATCATCGAGAATTTTCATTCCCTCTGTTCTGTCTAAAACCTCACCTTTTCTTGGAGGAAGGATAATATCCAATATAATTAAATCAGGAATATACTCCTTTGCCTTTTTTCTTGCTTCTTCCCCGTCCATAGCAGTAATTACCTTAAATTCCTTATCTGCCTCTTCAAACTCATCCTTTATAATCTCTAAATATGCTGGTTCATCATCAATTATCAGGATTTTTTTCTTCATTCTATACCTCCATTTTTTGGTAAGATAATTATAAACCTTGTTCCTCCATCAGGTTTGCTTTCAATCCGTATCCTTCCATTATGTAATTTAATATAGAATTGAGCAATAAAAAGACCAAGTCCCATTCCTCCTTTTGGCATTTGGTCTTTCTCTGGCTTTCCTTGATAGAATTTTTCAAATATTCTTTCTTTTTCTTCATCAGAGATTATTGGTCCATAATTTATTATCTCTACTTTAATGATATCTCTATCTTCATGAAGGTTTATTCCTATCTTTTCTTGCTCTTTTGAGAACTTAATGGCATTATTGATAATATTATAAATGGATGTTCCAATCTTTATCTTATCACCAATAATCTTAATAGAAGAAGGAATGTTTTTTTCTATATTTAACTCCCTTTCTTTCAGACTTTCTGAAAGCCTATCACAGATTTCATTGATTAGGCTGCTTATATCAAATTCTTCTTTGGTAATCTCTATTTTTCCTCCCTCTATTAGCGAAGTATTCACAAGGTTTTCTGAAATCTCAAGGCATTCTTTAGCTTTATCAGAGATGGTTTTAAGATAATTATCCATTTTATCCTTTTTTACCCTACCCTCTAAAAGTTTCTGAGAATACATCTCTAAAACACCCAGTGGACTTCTTATAGTATGGGAAAGATGATGAAGTATCTCAGATTTTACCCTTGTTTCTTCTTCCAGCCTTTGGATTAAGGCAAAATTTGTCATATTAAGGGTTATATATTCTCCTATTATCTGGAGAAAATTCTTTTCATCCTCTTTAAATGGTTGAAAGCGTTCATAAAATGGCTTATCTACAACCAGCACCCCAAAAAATTCATCACATCTTTTAATAGAAACCCCAATGAATGTATCTCCCATAATCAACCCTTGTGTTGCCACTGTCCCTGGTATTCCCTCTCCTATATTGAATTCTTTTCGGATTAATATTTGCTTGTCTATCCCATCATAGATTTGAAGAATCAATTTATCTTCCTTATATAGGTATATACTACAGTTTGCTCTAATGGTTTTTACTATAAGGGTGCACATAGATTCTAAAAACTCATCTAAAGAAGAGGGTCTTCCCATTTTGCTCATAGTTTTATAAAGTTCATCCAGATTTTTTATCCTTGAGGTTATTTCATCAAATAGCCTTTTCTTCTCAATAGCAATTTCAACCTGATTAGCAAAGGTGGATAGCATATCAAGGTCAAATGGTGTTATAACTCTTCTATCATATTTCCTATCTGCAACTATCAGACCTATTTCCTTTCCTTTAACAATAAGGGGAACAATAGCAAAGGCATTTCCTAAAAGGCCTCCCATTAATCCTATTGCATCAGCACATTCTTCTTCAGCATTTTTTATATTTCTGCTCTTTCCATCACTAAGACTTTCGGAAAATATACTTTTTATTCCTAAAGGGATTGATATTCTTCTAACCATTATATTTATAGGTGTGTTAAGGAATATTTCCTTTGTGCTCTCATATGTTAGGATACATTTATTAAATGTTATTTGTTGGATTGTTTCCTTCCAGATTTCCTTCGCCTCCTCATTAGTTACAGGACCAATGGCCATTTTCCCCTTTAGAGAATTAGTATATTCATCATGAAGAAAAAGCATAGCACGATTGAATGACAGTCCCTCTTTAATTGTTATTGCAGTTAATATAATATAAAGCATCTTATCCAGATCATCCTCAGTCTGAACCTGGATACTTATTCTGGACAAAAGGTCGGTTTTTTGCCTTTGACTATCTCTCTCTTTGAATAGATGGGCATTCCTTATAGCAACTGCTGATTGAAGGGCAAATAATCTGTGGATTGTTTTTTCTTCTTCAGAGAAACTACGATTAATTCTATAATTGACAAACATAACTCCAATTATTTTATCTTCAACCTTTAAAGGAAATGCCGCTGATGATTTTATCCCTTCCCTTTTAACAAAACCTCCTCCCATAATAGAGTCATGTTCAGAATCAGAGGCAAAATATGGTTCTCCCTCCCTAATTGCCTTTAGTTTAACGCTTGTTTCTGGGAATATTGGACCAACTAATTTAGAAGGTTCTCCTATTACACCATCTACAAACTCCAGATTGAACTCATTGGTCTGTTGATTATATGTGTATATAACAATAACATCTACACCAAGAACCTCTTTTGCTTTACTTCCAATTGATTCCAATAACTTATCCAATTTAAGTTGGGATGAAAGGGCACGACCTATCTCTTCAAGTGAACTCAATATTTTGAATAAATTGGCATTTCTGAGTGCTACAACTGCTTCTCCTGCAAAGGAACTCAATGTTTGCAGGTGCAATTGGTTGAATGTGTTTTTATTGCTACTTGCTACATGAATTACTCCAATTGTTTCTCCATTTTGATTTAAAGGAATATTAAGGAATGATTTGGTATCATCTGAAAACTCCCATTTCTTCCATTCTTCAGGCCAGTTATTTCTTTCATCAGTATTATTGATTAAAAGGGGTTCACCTGTTGTAAATACATAACCAATTGCCCCTTCTTCAGGACTTACATGCTTTTCACAATGAGTCTTTTTCTTTTCCTCAAATTGACTACAATGAATCTCTCGGTTTATCTTTCCAGAGACCTTGTCTATCAACAATATACAACTTCTTTCTGCTTTGGTAATTTCTTTAGCCTTATCTTGTATTGTGGTTATAAGCTCTTTCCAATCAAATCTCTCAGAGCTTATCTTTGAGAGAATTTCATTTATTTTGGATAGTTCTTCTGATTTTATAACTTGTTCTACTGCATTTCCTATAATCCTTATTTTATTCTTAATTTCTTCAACACTATATATTAACGGAATATTTCTGTATTTCTCAATAAAATCCTTTTTTTTCTCTTCTGATAACTCTTTAATCCTTTCATTAAGTTTTTCATAAGGAATTCCCTCTGATAATCGCCAAGCAGGGGTAAAAATAATTGCTACATCCTTGCCATTTATGGATATAGATGCACCCATATGCAACAATCCAAGTTGACATTTTTTTGACTCACCTTTTTCTCTTATCTCATCCCGGATTTCCTTTTTTAATGGACACTCTTGGGATTCAAAAAATCTATCACAAAGATGTAAAAGGTGAGGTTCATCGCTTATCAGCAAGATAGGACTTCCTTCTATGTCTTCAATAATTGCTGTATTGATGCCTAAATTCTGAACCAGTTTTTTACATGCATTTTGTTGGGAATCGTTTAACATAACAACCCTCTTATTAAATTATAGAACTCTCTTGGATAAATTTGAGTGTTGATTTTATTAGCCTTTTCACCTAACTATTTTCTCCTCCCCCCACTTTTTGCACGAAATTCTCTTTATATCATCCAAAATTTACCAACAGAAGAGGATGTCTACTTCCTAACTCCCGCCAGCAGGGGAGATTTTTTAAGCCCTGCATCGTATTCCCACCTGTCCCCCTCGTTGAGGGGGATTGTGACCGTCACTGGATGATGTCTGTTCAGCATCGCATTACTGTTAATATTTTTATCCGAAAGACTTCTCTCTAATAATGTGATGATATTTAAACTCATATCTTATTTTTTAGTGTCTTAGTTACTTGGTGGCTGAAGAATTACTAATACTTTTTAATTTCTCCAAAATCTTTTCATCTTGATTGCCTAATTCCTTAGATTTGTTCCATAATTCTATTGCCTTTTCTTTCATATTCCTGGCATAATAGACATCACCTAAATGTTCACAAATGATTGGGTCATCATTAATTAACTCATAAGCCTTTTCCATTTCAATTAATGCTTCATCTAATCTACCAGATTGAAAATAAGCCCAGCCTAAACTATCAATATAGGTGCCATTGTTTGGTTTTATCTCTAACGCCTTTTTAATTAGATTAATTGCCTCATCCAGATGAATACCCCTCTCAGCATATAAATAGCCAATATAGTTATAGGCGTTTGCATTTTGTGGATTTAATTTAATACATTGATAAAAACAGTCAATGGCTTTATCTATCATCTCCACATTGTCATAGGCTACCCCTAAATGGAAATAAGCCATCTCATCTTTTGGGTCTAATTTAACTGCCTTCTTAAAAGCAGGAATAGCCATTTGATAGTTGCTTTTGTCATTATAAATCATCCCTAACAGGAGATATAATTTTGAATTTTGTGGTTGTCTTTTAAGTGTCTGATGAATAGTTTTAATGGCTAAATCATATTGTTCTTCGACACTGTATAAATAACATAATCGAATATAAGCCTCATAAAATTTTTTATTAAGTTCGATTGCCTTTTCAAACTCGATAATCGCCTTTTTGAAATCCTTTTCCTTTTCGTAGGCTAATCCTAATAAAAAATGCGACTTCCCATCATCCGGGTCATTTTGTAAAACAATCTTTAGCTGCTCAATAGCGGGTTTTAATTCATCGTTTGACAGATGGAGTAAAACAAGTCTGCGTCGCACCTCTAAATTATCTGGTTCAAGTATTAGTCCTTTTTGATAGAACATTTTGGCATTTTCTATTAGTCCTTTTTCTTCGTATAGAGTGGCTAATGTAAAATAAATTTCACTATCCTGAGGTAGCAGACTGACAGTTTTCTCTAATGTAGAAATAGCCTTATCCAACATCCCTGCTCTAAGATAAATATCACTTAATTCTAAGTAAGCAAGTGGGAAATTTGGTTCTAATTCTATCGCTTTTGTATAAGATTTAATTGCCTGCTGATAATTTTTAAAATGGGCATTTAAAAATCCCAGGGAATAATGTGCGGCGCCGTCATTTGGGTCTAATTCTACTACATAAGTGAACTCTTTCAATGCCTTCGAATATTTCTTTTCCCCAACATATATTTTCCCTAAGGTAAAGTGAGCCTGGATGCATTCAGGGTCAAAGTTGATAGCCTCTCTCGCATATTTTTTTGCCTGAGATAAATTCCCAAGAATAAAATAATCTGTGGCTAAACTACTTTTGATTGCCGCATTGGGCTGGATTTTATCTGCCTTCTTGTATTCTTCAATCGCTTCTTTTATCTTGTTCTCCTGGTCATACAGAACACCTAAACTAAAATATGTGTAGGCATCGGAGATTGTAGGTGGTGAAATCTGTTTGTTAGATAGATGGACACAACCCGCACACATAAGGCAGATAAATATAAAATAAATTAGATTCCTCATTTTTGCTCCCAAAAAAGTAACCGTTCAGCCACAGAGGCACAGAGTTCACAGAGAATTAGAGAAATTAGCCACAAATGGAACGAATTAACCTGTGACATTCGATAAATGTAGTGCGAACCTTTAGGTTCGCTTTCCTGCTTGCCAGAAGCGAGGCTAAAGCCTCGCACTACAAATCTTTTTATTATTCGTGTTCATTCGTGGTTATATATTCCCTCTGTGTTCTCTGTGACTCTGTGGCTATATCCCTGAACGGTTACCGTCCCGAAAATCTCTGTCTCTGGTGAATAGATTTTAATTTTTTCTCTGCGTCTCTGCGGTGAATAATTACCTTCACTGTTCACTTTCTATCTTATCGGCTAAGATAATAACTTTATCTGGTAAGACTTCGGAAAACCCATTTTTGATTTCAAACTTTTTTTGTTCTTTTTCAAGATTAATTTGTAATCTACCGCTGCCAAGCATTGTTAGAAGGGGTGCGTGGGAAGGTAAAACCCCAAATTCTCCTAAACTCCCCGGGCAGGTAATTGAATTTGCGTCACCTTCTAAAATTAATTTTTCTGGGGTAATCAGTTTAAACTTTATCATCTATTTTTCCTTTTCTAACAATTGAGCCTTTTCTAATACCTCATCTATCCCACCAACCATATAAAAACACGCCTCCGGGATGTCATCATACTTTCCTTCAACAATCTCTTTAAACCCACGCACAGTCTCTTTGACACTAACATATTTCCCTGGCCTTCCGGTAAATACCTCTGCAACAAAGAATGGTTGAGATAAGAATTTTTGTATTTTTCTGGCACGATACACCGTCATTTTATCCTCTTCACTTAATTCATCCATACCTAAGATAGCGATAATATCCTGCAAGTCTTTGTATCGTTGAAGAACTTGTTGAACGGCGCGAGTTGTTTTATAATGTTCCTCGCCTAATATTCTTGGGTCAAGTATTCTGGATGTAGAATCTAATGGGTCAATTGCCGGATATATGCCTAATTCTGCTATTTGTCGCGATAAAACAATAGTTGCATCAAGGTGAGAAAATGTAGTTGCCGGGGCAGGGTCGGTTAAATCATCTGCCGGAACATATATTGCCTGAACTGAGGTGATAGAGCCTTTTTTGGTTGAGGTAATTCTTTCTTGTAAGGCGCCCATATCTGTACCGAGGGTCGATTGATAACCAACCGCCGAAGGCATTCGACCTAAAAGGGCTGATACTTCCGAACCGGCTTGCACAAATCGGAATATATTATCAATAAATAACAGCACATCTTGATTCTTTTTGTCTCTAAAATATTCGGCAACCGTTAATCCACTCAATGCAACACGGAATCGGGCGCCGGGTGATTCTTGCATTTGACCATAGACAAGTGCAGTTTTGGCAATCACGCCTGATTCTTTCATTTCTAACCAGAGGTCATTCCCTTCGCGTGTTCGTTCCCCTACGCCAGCAAATACTGAGACACCGCCATGCTCGGTCGCGACATTACGAATTAATTCCATAACTAAAACCGTTTTCCCCACACCTGCACCACCAAATAATCCAACCTTTCCTCCTTTAGCAAAAGGTGCTAATAAATCTACTGCCTTTAATCCTGTCTCAAATGGTTCACGAATTACCTCCTGGTCGTCAAATGTGGGTGATGGTTTATGAATGGGTGAATGTTCTGATGCTTCTATGGAGCCTAAATTATCCAGAGGTTCACCCCACGGCCCCATTACCCGACCTAAAGTGGCTTCTCCAACCGGGACTCTAATCGGATAACCTGTATCGGTTGCCTCCAATCCTCTTTTTATCCCATCGGTATAATCCATAGCAATCGTTCTGACCGTATTATCGCCCAGATGTTGTGCTACTTCCACGACTAATTCTTGCTCTAAAGCAACAGCACTTGCCTTTTCCCTTTTGATTTTGACCGCGTTGTAAATAGGGGGTAAATCATCTGTCTCAAATTTGATATCTACTACTGGCCCTAATATTTGTTTTATTTTCCCTGTTCGCATTTTTTTATCCCTCCTTAAATTTGGTAATTGGTAATTGGTAATTGGTGAATGGTAATTAGTTACCAATTTTTATCTAACTTCTGCTTTCTATCTCCTGATTGTAACCGTTCAGCCACAGAGGTACAGAGTTCACAGAGAATTAGAGAAATTAGCCACATAAGGACACGAATTAACCTGTGACATTCGATAAATGTAGTGCGAACCTTTAGGTTCGCTTTCCTGCTTGCCAGAAGCGAGGCTAAAGCCTCGCACTACAAATCTTTTTATTATTCGTGTTCATTCGTGGTTATATATTCCCTCTGTGTTCTCTGTGACTCTGTGGCTATATCCCTAAACGGTTACTCCTGATTTCTCTAAACCATAGTTTATACTAAAATAATCATATTGTCAATATTTTTTTTGCAACCATCAGAAATTCCCCCACAAAAAGACTCGCTATTGCTTACCTTCTCTACTTATTACTCTTTCCTTTACTTATCTCACCATCTAAAAGAGATATTTTCCTATGAGATGAACATTATCACCTAAATTATAAATCTTTGATATGTTTTCTAAGCTGATGATTACTTTATCCATTTGTTCTTCAGTCCTTTAGTTATTTGGTTATTCAGTTTCCAGATTACTCATATCTCAATGCCTCAATCGGAGTAAGGTTGGCTGCCTTTTTAGCCGGGTAAAATCCTGATAGTATCCCAATAATGGCTGCAAATATAAAACCTACTATTATTGCCCAGAGGGGGAATATTATAGGCACATTAAATAATGGTGCGACGAAATAATCAATGATTATTCCTACCATAATTCCAATTACCCCACCACTTACACTTAATACTACTGCCTCAATTAAAAATTGACATAAAATATCCCTCTTTCTGGCTCCAATGGCTAATCTTATGCCTATCTCTTTAGTCCGCTCTGTAACCGAAACTAACATTATGTTCATTATTCCAATTCCTCCAACTATCAAAGATATAGCCGCAATTCCGCCAATTACTAATGTAGCTAATCTGATTAGTCGTTGAGTAGCCTGAAGTGTTTCTACCAACGAATGAGCAACAAATTCTACCCCTTTTTGCTTATGCCTAAACATTAATACCCTTTTAGTTTGAGCACAAGCCTCTTCTATAGAAGATGAGTTTATTGCTTGAGCATAAATCATCTGAGGTGGAAATACTTTGAATATCTTCTGAAAAGTAGAAAATGGTAAGTATCCCATACCTTCCTCACCTACACTTATGGTGGATTTATATGCTACTACACCAACTATTCTGAAAGGTTGTTGATTGATTAATACCTCTTTACCAACAGGATTAGACATTCCGAATATTTCCTTTGTATGTCTTGAGTCCTCTAAAATACATATCCTTGCCTTTATTTTTTCATCTATATTAGAGATAAATCTTCCTTTGAGAAGTTTAAGTCGATGGATTTTTTGAAAAGATGCATTTACCCCTTTTAATGTAAAGTATGCTTTTTTGTTTAAATATTTAAAAGGAACTGAATGTAGGCTTTCTTCAAAAGAGACTGCTCTGATTTTAGAGCACAATTGTAAAATAGCTTTTAAATCTTCTTCTTCAAAACCTATAACGATAGAAGGCGAATTCGTATTTTGAGAATTTGTATTTACCCATAATAAATCAGCTCCAATTTTCTCCATCTCTTTTAATACATTAATCCGATTCCCTTCACCTAAGGCACAAATAATTATAATTGCCGATACACCTATTACTACCCCTAATATAGTTAAAAAAGAACGAAATTTATTAATTTTGAGATTAGTAACAGCTGTTTTTATTGTATCTATTAAGCTCATTTTTTAATCTTTACATAATCGCCAGGTTGTAGGTCTAAACTACCTATGGTAACTACTTTCTCTCCTTCTTTTAATCCATCTGTTATTTCTACCAAATCTTGAGTAATTATTCCAATCTTTACTTTTCTCAAATGAACTTGTGAATTATTAACCACAAATACTTGAGTTTTTTCTTCATTCGCTAAAAGTGCAATTGAGGGAATGCAGAGTGCATTTTCTTTTTCTTCAATAATTATCTTAGCGATACAAGAGGATTCTAATATAAGCAATTTAGCAACTTCTTTATTAAGATTAATCCTACAAATCACTTCTATACCTGAAAAACCTCGTTCCGATTGATAAGCATAAGCACCTATCTTCTCAACTACACCAGATAACATAAGTGGTGCAAAGCTCTCTCCACTAATCTCTACTTTCTGCCCAATTTTTACCTCCTCTATATCAGCCTCATCTACAACTACCTTAGCTATAAGAGAAGACATATCTGCTAATAAAAACAACTCACTTCCTGTCTCTACTTCTGTACCTTCTGTTACACGATTTAATATAATAGTTCCACTACCTGGTGCTATAACCCTTGATAGTTCTAATTCTTGCTCAAATGCAAACTTAGCTGAATGATATTGAAATTCGGCTCTTTCAAAGGCTATTTCAGATTCTGTGAGCTCTTGTTTGGATATAGCCTTCTCCTGATAGAGTAATTTTAATTGGCTATATTTTTCTAAGGTAGAGTGATAATTTATCTCTGCTGATTCTAATGCTTCTAATTTGTTATTATAGGTTTTACGGAGATAGTTTTCTAATACTTTAACTCTTTTATGAAATAATGCCTTTTCTATTTCTTTACTATTTCCAAAGATAGTTGGACTTTTAATTATACAAAGCACATCTTCTGCTTTTACCTTATCACCTTCTTTACAAGATAGTAATTTTACAATTCCTGATGTTTTACTTTGTATCTTTTTTATCTTATCTGAGCTTACCTTCCCAGAAGCAACTATTTGATATTTTATCTTGCCTCTTTTTGCAGATGCTACTTTTATCTCTTTAGTCTCACTGTTATTAGGAAAGAAAGTCTGCTGTCCATAGTGGTTCCACCACTTATATCCAATAAGAATAACAATAATTATTATTAACAAATTTACTAATTTTAATAACAAATTAAAGATATTCATTTTTTAATTTTCCTATTGCCTTAGATAATTTTGCTTGATTAATGAGGTAATCTATTTTGGCATCATCAATTGAAATTTTTACATTAGAATAGGTAATTTGTGATTGTAATACTTCACGAATAGTAAGCAAACCCATCTCGTATTTTAATTGGCTTATCCGTCTGGCATCCTGAGCAATCTTTAGATTTACTTCTAAAACCTCAAGTCTTCTTTGATTCTTGTTAAGATTCCAATGTATTTGGGTTATTTCTTCAATTATATCCTTTTTTAACTGCTCAAAGGCATTCAAAGTTTTCTGGTAATTTATTTCAGATATCTTTACCTGATTTTTAGTTGAACCTGAATCAAAAAACGGAAATGATAATTTAGCCTGGATAAGCCAATTTCTTTGAGGTAGCTCTTTTATTGCTTCTTCCAATTCCTCTGATTCGTTTGTCCAACTATAATTTCCTGATATAGTTAAGGTAGGTTTATTAGTACTTCTGGCAATAGGAATATTTCTTTTAGATTGTTCAATACTTATTTTAGCCATTTTTATCTCTAATCTATTTTCAATCGCCTCATTAATACTTTCCTCAACCTTTTCATTTAAAATCTTGACCTCTATTTCATCACTTAGTTCAAGTTTCAAATCTTCAGATAATCCGAGTAATCTTAGAAAACTTCTCTGTAGTGTTTGGCGTTGTTCATAAGATTGAACTAAGAAATCTTCATCATTAGCTAATTGTACCTTAGCATTCATTACATCTAATTCTGCAATCTGACCTACTTTTAACCTTGCTTCTGTCCATTTTAATAGTTGTTTCGACAATGCTACTTGTTCTTCTGCTTGTTTAACCAATAGATTGGCTCTAATGATTTGATAATAATTGCTAATAACATTTAACATAAGTTGCTCCTCTATTAAGGCATATTTCATTTTTTCTAATTTGAGATTTTCATCAGCATTTATAAGAGATAATCTTTGTTGCAGTTTTCCACCTTCACTTAGTGGCTGGTTTAATCCTATAGAAACATAGGGATTAGTTGAGAATTTTTGTGATGAGTTTTTATCCTCACTTAATTTGTATCCTTCTGATAGAGTTAAAACCCCTGAGGTAAAGATAACCTTTGACCAGGTAGAGTTTAATGAAGTAGAATATTTATCCTGTCTGGTTGAGGCAAGTTCTGTTTCATTTGTTGTTCTTTGACTGCTGATATCTAAACTAATTTTAGGTTGATAAAGTTTATGAATGGCGATTAAAT
Organism: bacterium; assembly: GCA_040755795.1. Lineage (NCBI taxonomy): Bacteria > bacterium. The sequence goes on from JBFLXS010000033.1 coordinate 14,934, forward strand.
TTCGAGATGCCAGTTTCAAGTTATTTTTAGCATCATTAAGGATTGTCTGATTATTAAGTAAGGCAGTAGAGATGGCGTCTTTTAGACTAAGAGTTAAGGTAGAAGAATTTTTATTTTCTGAGGCAAAAACTAATTTTTGCCAGAACATCAAAATCATTACAACAATTAAAACAACCTGAATTTTAACCATCATCTTTTACTCTGACCAGAACCAATTAATGATTCTTTCAAAGGTTTGACTTTGAAGGTATGACTTTACTTCGTAGTTATCATCTGGTTTAAAAAGTACATATCTAATCATCGCCGGCTCTATTTTAGTGATAAGTTCTTCAGGATTATCTGCTTGAGCATAAAAGATATCGCCATATTCGATAGCATTCCATTTTCCATTATAGTCTTTATAAACAGAAATGCCATGTCCGACTCTACGTCCAGCATAGCAAAGCACATAAGCCTCATAACCATGCTGTGTTAAAACATAAGTGGCAAATCTTGCCTGGTCATCACAATCTCCCCTTTTTTTCTCAAAAGTCTCTCGGGGAGTTTGAGGAATAATTCTGTCCTCAGAATAATAGCTAAAGAACTGATCCATATATGAACTAATCTTTTCTGGGGTATCTAATGCCGCTACTGTTTCCTCAAAGCCTTTACCTTTCAACCATTGCATATTTTCTTGTTGATACACAGGTAAGACCTTTGGTGGGAATTCTTCGTATCTGGTAAGATTATAATTAGAATAATTGGTTTTCCCACTGGTGCTAAGATAAATTCCAATTGTATGCTGGGAGGATTGTTTTCTCTCAGTGGTATAATATATTCCACCATCTAAAGAATTAAATCTTTTGGAGATAGAAAATGTTGTCTCTTCAAACCAATTTTTTTCGTAATCATAATCTGAAAGCACTCTGAAATTCCATCCATTTTTTCCCATAAATTCTAAATTGCCCAATATTTCCTTAGACATAAATGAGGCATTTGGATTAGAATAAGAGATTTTTTTAACTTCAAAAGGAAAGGAGGCGGATAATTGAAAAAGAAGAGATTCAGTGGGTTTTAAATCTATTTTGCTTACTACTCCATGACTTAGACTTAAAGGTATTTGGTCTATTCCCCATGGAGAGAAAGATAAATTTATATTACCTTGATAGTCCATTTCTACCTTATACTTTTGGGAGAATTTTTTGCTGAGATTTAGACTATAAGAGACAGGAAAATCAGAAAAAGCCCATACTATGTCCTCATCATAATCTTTATCTGGTAATTCACTGAATAAGTGCGGTGCTAATTTTAATTCCGATTTGAATAAAAAATCAGGAGTAATCTCATAAGGTTTGGTATAGAAACGCCACATACTGCCGACACCAACCAGATCCGTTCCATCTCTATCCCGGGTATATCGTGAATATAAAGAAGGAAGATGAAGCCAACCTATATTTATTTTACCTTCCTGATTTATAGAACCAAGTATTGAAGAAGGCAGAAAGATAAAACTCACTTTACCAAATAGAGATTTTTTCATTAGTGGAGTCTGATTAAGATGAGCTAATTCGGCAGATAATGTAAACTTTTCCTTTTCTATCTTCAATTTTGCTTGAGCTTCTAAGATATGACCTTTTGAACCTAAGTTACCATAAAGTTCACCATTAATCTTGTTCCCTAATCTCTGTTTAAAATCTATTTTTATTCTCAAATCATCAGAGCTTACTGGTTGAATATTTAAAGAGAATATTTTTTCTTCCTCCTTGGATGGTTTTGGCTCCACTTGATTATTATCAGCTATTCTATACTCCAGAATATACGGATCAATTGGTGCAGTATATCCTATTGGAATATAATTCATCAAGATAAGTCCAATCCATATTACTATCTTATTCATTTGCCCTCGCGCTTAAAACAAATAATTAATTCCACCCAATACGGTTACCCCACCTACATCTATATCATTCCATTTTGAGATAGGAGCATAGGCGTATTTTATCTCTCCAGTCAGAAATAGATGAGAGAATAGATAGTAGTTAAAACCACCTATTAACTGAAACCCTATTGCTTTGGCTGAGTGACTATCTGAGAGATTTAATTTACTCACTTTAAGCACTGGGAATTCACCGCGTTTAGTAGTTACTGTCCAGGTTAGATATTGATTTGGAATCTCAGACACCGTGTATTTTAACTTAGTGTAATACACACCCGTTCCACCACCAATGTAGGGTAAGAAGCCTTTTGGGTTGCCAATTGGTATCTTATAAATTATACTAAAAGTAAGCGGCATAATTCTCAGATAATCCTCTTCTACCTTTGCAACTTCCCATTTATCTTCCTCGATAGAATCAAGTTTTTGGTAATCAAGACCCAAAACAAGGGAAAAAGCAGAAGAAAGATTATACATTCCACTCAAAGAGAATACCTGACTTCCACTATAGATTTTATCTACTTCAGAATCACCTTGAGGTAAAAAATAACCCATCTTACCATTTATGGCAAACTTACTATGTGAATCTTTAGCTTCTACCGACAAAGTCATGACTAAAAGAGTCAAAAACACTAACAGACTATTCTTTTGATACCACATTCACCTCCTTTCATTTTAATCTTTTTCTCTCTACCTGTCAACAACTTTTTGCTGGATAATAAATTAGAAGTTTTATTCAGATTGACAGATAGAAAAGAAACAACCTTTTCTACTTAGGGAATTATGGAATCAATTAATAAACTTGTTGGAAGAAGAATTCGTAAGTTAAGGTTAGAACATGACCTGACTCAGGATGAATTGGCAGAACAACTTAATTTACATAATAGTTATATAGGATTGCTTGAAAGGGGATTACGCAGTCCTTCATTAGACACATTATCTAAAATTGCTACCTTTTTCAAAATACCATTAGCATCTCTTTTAGTAGATGAAGGGATGGTTAAAAATATAGAAGTAAAAAGTGAGGAGTTATTTGAGATAATTAAAGATAAATCAACTCAAGAGATTGAAGTGCTTATAAAGATTGGAAGGATTATTTTTCCCTAACCGTTCAGGTAATCCTTTACCGCAGAGACGCAGAGGAACAGAGAGAAAGTGGTGTGGTAATCGGGTAATCGGTAATCAGGTAATAATACTATGACTGATAACCGATAACTATAATTTCACTTTTTCCTTATTGAATCGTAAGATTAGCAGAGGATACAGAGGTTGTAAATCGGGGGATACTTCCTCCATAAAAGATATAAATCTTACCTTTATTAGCATCAGCAGTAGGTACACTTATTATCAAATCATTCTTATTATTGTCACTTTCCTTATTATGATTGGCTATGGTAACATTTTCACCTACTCTATCCTCTTCTTTTAGACCTTCAATAACCGTATCTGCAAAATAAAGTGACTTGTTTCCGGTAATATTCCCGCCATAAAATATACAGATTTTGCCTTTATTGAAATTAGCAGAAGGGACACCAATAATTAAGTCATCCATTTTATCTCCATTTAGGTCACCTATGAATACAAACTCACCTACCCTATCTTGTTCATTTTCTCCTTCGATAGTAGCATCAGCCCATAGAGGAGATGTTATACAACCTTTGGACTCAAGATTTCTTCCATAAAATATATAAATTTTGCCACGATTAGAATTATAAGATGGGACACGAATAATTAGGTCATCTTTAGCATATCCATCTAGATGTGCCTTGATGATATGTTCTCCCAATCGCTCATATTTCATCTCTTGGTCATTATGTTCTATTGGGGTTATTGGTATCCCCGCACAACCTGTATAAAGCCAACATAAACTAACAGCTATAAACGATATTATATTCTTTCTGTCCGATTTTTTTAGATACAACTTTTTTCTCCTTTTTATCTTTCCAACCATTTAATCACATAATTTCTACTGGCGCTATCAAATTGCACCTTTGGTTTGCCATTTGTTGGATCCCGAATAACAAGAAGAAACCAACCTGGATATGTAGCCAAAAACAACTCCTCTAAAGTTTCGAAATACCTGTAAATATCGGGGGGCAGATCTCGAAAGCAAGGTGGCTAAATGCTGACAACTGATGGCTGACCGCTTACATTTCTTCTTTGTCTGCCTCATACATTCTACAAACAGAACGCCTCTACCAGGCTAATCTCTTTATTTAATTTTGTGAAGCCCTATTTACCCCTTTCCCCAGTTTTTTCCATTTTTCCTTCATTACACCCTGAACACTTACGTGAATGGTAATTAGTTACCAATTTTTATCTAACTTCTGCTTTCTATCTCCTGATTGTAACCGTTCAGCCACAGAGGCACAGAGTTCACAGAGAATTAGAGAAATTAGCCACATAAGGACACGAATTAACCTGTGACATTCGATAAATGTAGTGCGAACCTTTAGGTTCGCTTTCCTGCTTG
>JBFLXS010000034.1 GCA_040755795.1 bacterium
TAACATGCAAATTCAATCTTAACAGAGCACTATAATCTTTGCGTTCTTTGCGGTTAATTTCTTTGCGTTCTTTGCGGTTAAAAAAGGATAAACCACTTAATCTTAAAAAAAACTTGAATATCGAGTTTATCCCTTTCCTACTTACCTACTACCTACTTACCTACTATTTCCATTGCTTTGTCCTCCACAGGTTAATGTTCGTTCCCCCAAATAACTAACCCATTACAGGCACGCAGCAATTCTCATTCCTAAAAATACATAACAATAAATAAAAAAAGTCTTGACAAATTAAAAAATATATGTTATAATATAACCAAGTTGATAAAACAAATAAAAAAATATCAAGGAGGATAAAAACAATGAGAAAAATATTTTTTAAAGGGGTTAATCAACTAATTCTTTCCTTATGGGGGATAATCTTTATTGTTTCTTCAGCTTATGCTATCCCCAGCCTTCAACTCTATATCCCGGGCTCTACTTACGACCCTATCACTGAGTCCTGGACCACTACTGCTTCTGATTTTGAACTGCAAGTTCTGGGAGCCTCATCTCCTCTTAATGCTGATTATATAAAGAATCTCACTCTTTATATTGCCATAAAGGAGGACGAAAAGGGGTTACCAGGAGCCTATGTGAATCTCAACGGCTCTCCAATAAATTTTAACTACTATGGCAACCCATTCTTGATGCCGCCGCATGGCATTTATCCCACCTATTATTGTGCTTATTGGCTACCTAACTTAATGGTTAGTACAGCCGGGGAGGTTGTCCACAATTATAAGCCTGGTGGGGGTGGAACAGATTTAGGAGATATTCATTATCTCTCGATAAAGTGGGGTGGTTATAGCCATATTCATTTTGATGTAGCGGGTATTGTTGTGGACAAATTTGGGAAAAAACACTATAGAAAGGCACCTTTTTCTCGTGATGCTGAAGCGAATTCACCAACCCCATCTGCTGTTCCAGAGCCTTCAACTATATTACTTTTATTGCCCGGTTTGTTAGGATTGGCAAATTTTAGAAGGAGTATCTAACCTGTTCAATCAGCTGATTATACCACAGACACGGGGATATATAATTACGAAAAATAGTAACCGTTAGCCACAGAGGCACAGAGTTCACAGAGAATTAGAGAAATTAGCCACAAATGGACACGAATTATAGCACTTATTAATCGAAATTTGACATAGATATGGCTATGAAATTCCAAATCACAAATTCCAAATTTCATTTAGTGAATTAAGCGAATTAGTAAAATCTAATCTCTAATTCACTAATCTCTAATTCGCTTTTTGGTATGTGGAATTTGGTGCTTATTTGAGATTTGGTGCTTGGGATTTGGGATTTTTTACTTATCCACTCTGAGTAAAATTTTGACTAATAACTGCTATATTCCCTCTGTGTTCTCTGTGGCTCTGTGGCTATATCTCTGAACGATTACGAAAAATATTAGACATAAAATGGTTAAACCAGTAATAAACATTCCTATTTTGACTGATAAAGGTTCATATCTAAATTCTACAAGATGATTACCTTTTTCAAGAGGAACTGCTCTAAAGGTATGATAAGCACGATATATCTTTTCCTTTTTTCCATCTACATAAGCCTGCCAGCCAGGATAATATGTGTCCGATAATACAAGAAAACCACTTTTATTAAGAGCAACTTTGACCGTTACTTTCTCTGGTTGATAGTCTATAATTTTGGATTTTGGAGTGTCCTTTACTTTCGTCTGACCTCTGACCTCTGATTTCTGACTTCTAACCTCTTCTTCCAGAATAACATATTGTTCTGGATTAAATTCTTTACTGCTTAATTCCTGAAGAAGAACCTCTTTTCCTTTAATTAATTTAGAGTTATGCACGATAAATGCCCGTGGAAGAACATCTTTATTTTCGATAATCTTAACGCTCTTATCTTCAAATACCATCCTGAATTTGTCATCAGGAATATCCCGGGTCAATAAAATATATTTAACATTAAATAAATTAAGTAACTGTCTATTTTTAATGATAAGGGGAATTACTTCTTGTTCGGTAATATGTATAGGTGTGTCTTTTCGGAAAAGTTTTATAACCTCTAACCAATGCCTTACACAAATCAAACCCGTTCTCATATTCATCTCAGAGAGATGGGTGCAAATATTCCTATTGGGTGATAATAGTCTATTCAAGAACTCCTCTATCTCTTCATTACTTGCTATCAGTATAATACCTGCGTAGTAGATTGACATATATCTATATATATCTTCATCTTGTAACAGAAACTCACCGGTATTTGGAGTAAATATCCCAGGTAAATGTGATATTTTAACCGTAGTTGGAACCCCCCTCATATTAAATAAGAATAGGTCAATTATAATAAAAAAGACAACAAGGAATTTAAAAGTTATTAGTTGTAATTTTTGTTTAACCCAAAAATATAAGATGATAAAACTCATACATAAAAAGATTAGAAATATGTAGGCATCTTGTTTGATGTATTTAATTTTATTTAAAGGAAAATCCCGGGGTAAAAATTTTTCAATATCCATTGTAAAAATAATCCCACATAAGATTAATATTAAGGATAAGTATAATATTCGCAGGATAACTTTTTTATTTATTTTTTGAGTGATTAGAGATGAAAAGCCAAAACCGGCTAAGATAGAAATAGAAAAGGTCAAAAGGTAACAAAATCGTGCCGGTGCCCTAATGCTATTAAATATAGGTAGGTGCCATAACATAGTATATAAAGGTGTCACACTACCCATCATCAATATGGCTGATAGGATTAATAAGGATAAGAAAAAATAAATATGTCTATTTTTGTCTCTTAAGATGCCAAATAATCCTAATATTAGCGGAAAAATACCTACATAACCATATCCCTCATTAAAATTCCATTTCCCAAAATAATTTGTATTATCTCCTAAAAAATAAGGTAAAATGAAGGTGATGAAATTTATAGGTGGGAAATTGGCAATATTAGCAAATCCCAGGCTTATCCCTCCCCCTCGATTAGAAAGGGATAATACTTCATAAGTTGGAATTATTTGAATAGCGGCCAGACCAATAGCTATTATCATCACTAATCCAAAGCTGACCAAAAAATTCAATATCCGGCATCGACCTTCAAATAAAACTCCAGAGAAAAAGTATAAACTGACACATAATAATGAATAAAATGTTATCTGTTGATGTCCAGCAAGGATTTGAATGCCGATAAATATGCCGGCTAAGACTACATAAATATGAGTTTTTTCCCTTTTGAGAATCTTTTCCATAAAGATTAAGATTAAAGGTAACCATATACCGGAACTTAATATATCTATATGGATAAGATGGGCGACGAAAAATCCACTAAACATAAAGATTATCCCTGAGATTAGAGCAGAAACCCGAGGCAACCCAATTACCTGTGCATAAAAATAAGTAAATATTCCGGCAAGAATAAAATGGATAATATAATGGAGATTTTGGGCAATAGGGGCAGGAAGATTAAAAAATAGTAAAAGATTTATCGGATATAAAAAACCAAGATTACCAATGGCAAAAATAGGATATCCACACTGGATATACGGCAACCATAAGGGGAAATCAAATTTCTTTAGATTTTCTGCATAAAATGACTTCATCGGATAGAATATATCTGTTATGTCCTTTTGAAGAAAAATCCTGGACATAGTAATTATATCTATGAAGAATATAGCAATTAAGCCGATGAATATGCCTATTGGTAATAAATCCTCTCTTTTCATACCTTTATGATATTACCAGAATTTGAGATTTAAGTCAATAAAAAATTTGACATTAATTAATTGATTTGCTATACTTTGGGATAAGAAATGAAGATAAAGGATTATTTAGCCATTGGAATATTGACCATATTAACCGTAGTCTATTTCTGGAAATTTTTCTTCTTAGGCTTATTGCCTATGGGAGGAGATATTGCTACATATACTTACCCACCGTGGTATTATTGTTATCAGGCACAGGATAAAAGTCAAAATCCTCTTTTATCAGACCCTGTTTTCCTTCATTACCCTTTACGAAAATTAGCCGTAGAAAGATTAAAGGAGGGTAAAATTACCCTCTGGAATCCATATATTTTTTGTGGTAATCCACATTTTAGCACCAACTCGGTATCTTTTTCACCTCTTAATATCTTCTTCTTATTCTTTGAGCCATTAACCGGATGGAGTTTAATCCTCATTTGCCAGATGTTACTATCGGGGATATTTATGTATATATTTCTTCGGGGCTCACTTAACTTAGCTCCATTTGGGGCATTAATTGGTGGTATAATTTATGAATTTTCTGGCTTTGCTATTGTCTGGTTAGAAATGAGCATATTAAGTGGGTTCTTATTGCCATTAATACTTTTTTTAATTGATAAAGCTATTATTAAAAGAAGCATATTCTATGTTATGTTAGCCGGGATGGCATTAGGGATACAATTCCTATCCACATTTTTACAAATAAGTCTATTTGTCTTCCTGGCAATAATACCTTACTCATTATTTAGAATCTTTTCCCTTCGAGCCTTTAAATTTATACCCTTTGTCGGACTTGTTTTTATCATTGGATTTTGTCTATCGGCTATCCAGTTAGTTCCTTCTTATGAATTGATAAGAAATTCGCATCGGGAGCCGGTCAAAGATTATCGAATGTTATCTCCCTTGCCCTGGCAGAATTTAATTACCCTTTTAGTGCCAAATTATTATGGTAATCCTGTAGATTATAACTATAACATTATCAGACCATATTTCCGTGAGATATTTAAAAAATATGGACTAAATATTCCCCCACTCCATCCCAAAAGAGGCAGAATGGAGGATAATTATAACGAGCATTGTGCTTATATAGGCATTTTACCTTTAATATTGGCACTTTTAACTATATTTCTAAAAAGAAATAAAAATACACTCTATTTTTCTTCCTTTACTTTAATTTCCTTACTCCTCACTCTTGGAACGCCCTTATATTATTTACTTTATGTGGGTATCCCTGGATGTGATAAATTGATTATTAGCCGGTTTATCTTCCTCTACACATTTGGGGTGGCTGTATTAGCCGGGTTAGGAAGTAATTATATCTTTAATACACTCATAAAGGTATATTCGATAAGTATTATTTTATTATCTGGTTTAATAATTATAATCAGTCTTTATCTGGGCAAATTTGTCGCCAGATTTTATATGAATGCAACATTACTTCAACATTTCACCTTATCAAATATAGATTTTCTTTGCCCAATTTTATTATTAATAATTAGTGGAGTAATCCTTTTAAGTATTAATAGAGTGAGAAATTTATATATTAAAATACTTATTTTTGGAATAATCATCTTTGATATTTTTGGATTTGGGATGAGGTATAATCCCTTTGTCCACAGAAATGTATTATATACGACGACACCATCATTAAGATTTTTAGCCGATAAGATAACAGATGAGGGAAAAAGTAGAATATTAGGCTTTGAGCACATATTGCCGGTAAGTATAAATATAATCTATGGATTTGAGACGGCTGAAGGCTATGATGGAATGTTCACTAAAAGATACGATGAATTTATAAATTTAGTTGCTCCAGAAGAGTGTGGCTGGGAAAATGCAAAAGAATTGGATTATTCGGCTAACCGTAATCTACTCTGCCTGCTGAATACCAAATATCTCCTTACCTCTAAAAAAATAAAAGCAGATAATCTAAAACTTATCTTTGACAAAGAAATAAAAATCTACGAAGACCTGTCTGCTTTACCAAGGGTATGGATAGTTTCAGAAGCCAAAGTCCTCAAAACAAAAGAGAAAATATTTAAAGAACTACTGAATCCAGACTTTGATCCTAAAAAGACAGTGCTTCTTGAAGAAGAAAACAGAAAATACAAAACAGAGAAAATCAAAAATCAAAAATCAAAAATCAAAAATTCCCAATGCCGAATTCTTGATTATCAACCAGAGAGAGTCGTTATCAAAGCGACACTTAACAAAAGTGGTTTTCTTGTATTATCTGATGCCTATTATCCAGGCTGGCAGGTATTTGTAGATGGGAGGGAAGAAAGGCTATTTTGTGCAAATTATATCCTTCGAGCAGTATATCTTACTGCAGGGAAACATCTGGTAGAATTTCGATATTCGCCTTTATCCTTTAGAATTGGATGCTTTTTTTCCATTTTAACTTTAATCATCCTGATATTTTTAATGACTTTGACACTTTTTAATACAAAAGATAATAACCGTTCAGGATATAGCCACAGAGTCACAGAGAACACAGAGGGAATATAGCAGTTATTAGTCAAAATTTTACTCAGAGTGGATAAGGGAAAATCCCAAATCCCAAGCACCAAATCTCAAATAAGCACCAAATTCCACATACCAAAAAGCGAATTAGAGATTAGTGAATTAGAGATTAGATTTTACTAATTCGCTAATTCGCTTAATTCACTAATTCACTAAATGGAATTTGGGATTTGTGATTTGGAATTTCATAGCCATATCTGGGTCAAATTTTGATTAATAAGTGCTATAATTCGTGTGCATTTGTGGTTAATTTCCTTAATTCTCTGTGAACTCTGTGCCTCTGTGGCTGAACGCTTACAAAAGATAATGGTAACTATTCCTTTGGGAGACATTCTTTATAAACCGAGAGAGTTCGTTTTGCCGTATTTTCCCAGGTAAATAATTTTGCCCGTTCAATTCCTTTTTCTGACAACCTTTTTTGCATTTGGGGATTAGACAGGACATCATAAATTGCTTTGGCGATATCATCAACACTATGGGGAGATACCGTTACGCCTGCATCTCCCACTACTTCAGGAAAAGATGAGGTATTTGAGGTTATGACTGGAGTTCCACAAGCCATAGATTCTAAAGGTGGAATTCCAAATCCTTCAAATATAGATGGATAAACAAAAACCTCCGCGGCATTATATAATAAAGGTAAATCTTCTTGAGGAACATATTCGGTAAAGACAATCTCATTTTCCAATCCCATTTCTCTAACTCTTTTAAACACATCCGCATATAACCACGCCTTCTTCCCAACAATAACTAATTTATGCTTGATATTATGGTTTTTCTTTAGTAAGCAGTAAGCCTCAATCAGACGACCTAAATTCTTTCTGGGGTGGATATTGCCCACATAGAGGACAAATTTATTAGTTATGCCATATTTTGCCACAATCTCATCTAATAATTCTTGATTATCAATAGGATGAAAACTTTCATTAACGCCATCATAGGTAACGACTATTTTATCCTCCGGGATGCGGTAAGAATTGATAATATCTTTTTTAGAATATTCAGATACCGCTAATATCTTTGTTGCCTGACGAGCGGTAATTGGAATTAACATAGACATCCGAAGTTGTTCCCGTTTAGTAAAATATTGAGGATAATGTATAAATGATAAGTCGTGAATGGTAACAATTATCGGACACGAACACAAAGGTGGGGCAATATACTGCACATGGAAGAGGTCAATCGGTCTTTTTAGAATTTCTAATGGAAAACTAAAAGGTATTCGTATCAAAGGGGAATGTGGTTTAATTAATATCTCTTGAAAGTTTGGTTGATTAATAAACCCATTTTTTACTATCTCTGGATTAGTATAATAGAGTTTATAAGAATTTTCTTTATCAATCTTTGCCAATGCTTTGATAACATTTGAGATGTATGTCTCATTGCCGGTTACTTTATGACCAATTGTATGAGCATCTATACCAATCTTCATCTTAGCCTCCTATATTGATTCTAATGAGGGTAACACTATTTGTTTCCAGGTCAAGGTCTATCATATCATTACAGAGGACATCATTTTCAACCCGGGCTAATTCTTCTGCCCCAAATAGCGTATGTTCACTATCTATGAGATAACGGTCATATTTTATATTTTTGACTCCTGGTATTTTTATTTCCACTTAACTAAAACTTAAAACTTAAGGTGCTCGTAATAATAAATTCTATTTATCCAATGTTTGCTAAATAGCCCAATTTTTCATTAAGAATTGCTATATAATGGTATAAATAACCGCAATTGTTTCTCCTCGTCTGATTTCTCTAATTATTTTAAGAAGATAAGGATATTCTCTATTTGCTATTTCTTTCTCTACTATCCCTTTCTCATAAGGAGTTAAAACAATAAGATATTTACCAATAATATCTTTTTTAGCTATGCTGTCAATATTATTAATTGATTTAACCTTTATATCAGATCGTCCAACCATATCTAATAATTTATCTATCTGAGATAAACTCATAGCTTTTTGTCTATCAATTTGTATCCTTGCAGGTCCTCTTCTCATCTTTCTTATAGAACTTTCTGATTGGTCTGTTTTTAATGCATAAATAGTATCATTAAATGGAATATGTTCTTCCAAATATTCTATTACTTCCCGAAAGTTTCCTTGAGTATCCTTAAAATAATTAAGATTATTTATTTTACTTAAGACAATTGTGAAGATATAAAAACAAGCATATCCTGTTATAAAAAGCGTAATAGAATAAATAATGATTTTCCACCTCACATTATATCGTTTTATCTTTTGAGCAACCTTAACAATATCTTGATAAAAAGTCATTAAACTCACTCCCATAAATATACTTAGCCCATAACTCATTTCCAGCAAATACCCATTTACATATAGATTCTGAGATAATAATGGGAAAAATCCTATAAAAGTCCATGCTATACAAAATCTCACTTTTTTATCAATTATAAATGCAATAAATAAAGATAGAAATAAAATAGAAAAACCAGTTATTTTATCAAGTAATATTAAAGATACTATTATTACTATTAACCCATAATAAAATAGTAGATATTTTTCCCACTTTACTTTTAAATATTCACTAAATTTATAAATTATAAATAACATAGTTGTAAAAGATATAATAATTTCTGAGATACCGTTGGTAAGTTCACCCATATAAAAATTATATCTAATACCCACAACTTGTAGAATTTCAAATAAAGACTTTGCGGATAGCAAATCGCTCATTCTAGATAAAGGAACAAGATGAAGAAATAGAACATATATCACAGGAACTATAATTATTCCTATTACAAGACATATTTTATTTTTAGGGATTAGAGCAATCTCTTTATAATAAGATATAAGATATGTGGTTATTACTATAGGAATGATTAAAATACTTTGAATATTGGATAGAAATGCTATAAATGAAAGAATAATTCCAATGGTTAAATCTCCTCTTTTATCCTTCCACTTCATTCCTTTAATGAAATGAAAAATTGAAGCGGTGATAAAAAATAAATGCGATATATGGGAAATATAACTACACCAAGTTAAGATATGTAGAATAAAATAAAAGCATAAGTGGAATAAACTGATAGAGAAAAAGGCTATTTTTTTTGTAAATATTAATTTTGCAATTTTATATAAATAAATCAATGAACCAATAAAAAATAAATGTAAACTCACCTGGTATGGAAAAGAATTTAATTTTAAACCAAAAATATGAAATAATATATACCATATTATATTTATTATAGGTCGATAGCACCCCATCATGAGATTCTCATTATCTAAAGGATTAAAAACAGTTAAGGGATTATGATGAAATTTTGCCCATTCTAACCACTCAATATCGTCCCCACGAAAATAAACAGGGATGCTAAGTAATGGAACAATAGAACTTAATATGATTGCTCCTATTAAAACTATATCAATTGCCTTTATCTTTTTACTAAGAGATTCAATAACCATATCGTTTACCTTTATGAAAATGAAGATAAAGAAACTTGCTATTACTACCATTACTCAAGAGGAATAAAATTTATTAGATATGTTAAGTATAGTTATTTTAACCTTACACTATTTATTGCGTTAAGAAGATGGATAAAAAAGATAAAATCTGATATTATTCATATTCATCATAATTATATCTTTCCCCATACCATTCTCTTAGGTTGCAAAGGTAAAGTACCTATTATCCAAACAGTACATGATTACCAAATAGTTCTGCCTATTGATGTAGGAAAATTACATTTGGCTTTTGAGTAGTAATCATTTCTCACCCCTTAAGTTAATTTTGAGGAAGGTAACACTATTAGTTTCTAACTCAAGTTCTATAACATTATCTGAGATAACATCATCTTCAACCATCTCTAATTCTTCTGCTCCAAATAGAGTATGATGACTGTCGATGAGATAGCGGTCATATTTTATCTTTTTAACTCCTGGTAGGTTTATTTCCACTTTTCTATTTATCTTTCTCTCAGTTATATCATAGTTCCAAATAAGGAGATTTATTTGTTTAGCATCATCTGATTTAGTAGCAATTGCTCCCATATTTACACTGTTATTTAGATTAACTAATATCCGTTTATTATCTAACATACTAAACATCTTGAAGGTATAATAGATAGATCTCTTGATATAACGAGGTGGTTTAATTGGATTTTTATGCTCATAAGATTCAACAGATAACCCCATACCGGGGTAAAAATCTCCCACATCACGTCCTTCCGAGTGAATACCTTGATAAACTGATTGGTCTAAGCCACTATCAATCATTGTCTGTAAGACAGCCGCCGCATAGGCGGCATTGACATTGTTATCACCAATTCGAAGTAACATTTTTTCATACTCTGTGATTCCATCTATAATATTTATCTTTGGAGATATTGCTAAAGCCCATTCATCAATAATTAATTCTGTATTTTTTAAGCCATAATAATCTAAAAATTGTCTTCCCCTTTGAATCTCATTTTTATAGGTTATGGGTTCATCAGAATACCTATGCCAGGAGATAAAATCCAATTTCTTCTTATTCTGGGCGCAGTGTTTAACTAATAGTTCGATATACTGGCTCAAGATGTACCTATCTTCACATAATATTTTTGTAGCTGCCGGACCACCAATTTTTATACGAGGGGTAGTTTTTAATACTGCTTCTACAGCGGCATCATACATCTTAAGATAAATCTCCTCCTTTTTTTGTATATAAGATTCAGAATCTCTATGATGTTTACTTTCTATTATGAGGCTGTCAGGAACTTCTGGTTCATTCTCTACTTCCCAGTACCGAATGATATTAGGATATTTATTAGTAAAGTCTTCTATGATTACTTTCCATAAATTGGTATAACCTACAAAGTCCTTTGGAGCATATTGCCAATATGTTTTAGCCCAATGTTCTTTTCTCGTTCCTTCAGGATCTAGTGGATTAGATGATAACCAACGAGGGACATCTTCTAAACAAAGTATCACCTTGATTCCCTGGGTGTTATAAAAATCAAGGATTTTATCAAGTCGCCCCATATATTCCTCATTATAACCCACTGGTTCACGAATAATAATGCTTTTTTCTTTTACAAACCGATAAAATTTCTCACTGAGAGTCTCTCTTTCTTTTTCATTTAGTGAATTGAGGAAATTTTCTAACTCCTCTTGATTATTTATAGTTACCTTGTAATTTTTATGTAACCAGTTAAGTATTTTATCGTTATGGATAGAAGTAAATATATTCGGTCCTGAATACATAAAACGGGAATCTAATCCAAATCTTGTGAAGGTAAGTCCTAAGTCTTTCATCAGGGGAAAAATTTCTTTGGAAAGTGCTTCATATTTTTTTTCGAGCCAAACAAACTCGTTTGGAATAAAAACTATACCCCTATGAAAATCATGGAATCTTTCATTAATTATCTTATCTGGAACTAAAGTAATTCTTGATGGTAGCTCAATTTGCTCAATCGTTCCTTCTGGTTTAATAATGCCACCTGGAGTAAATGTATCTTTAGCTAACACAAAAACATCTATTTGCTTAAAATATCTCGAAGCATAATTTTTTTCAATTACCAGATGGAGTATATGTCTACCTCTGGATAAAGATATATTTCCATACTTCACCCACCTTATCGCAAGTTTTCGTTCCTTTTTAGAATCTTGTGAATCAGGTAATTCTTTGAAATCCTTTACAGTGTGCCATTTGCCATCGTCAAATCTCCATTTTACCGGCGAGGTTTCGGCTATAATTCGTTCTCTAACATACAAAGAATAATTTCTTTCTTCCGGAATAATCACCTCATATTTTATATAATGTCCCTCTTTATGCCATGGACTTTCTTTTATATCTATGTGGAAGAAAGCACCATTACTTGCTATAAGTTTCAGTTTCTCTTTCTCTTCTGGTGGTGCAAATATCCAGGGGGATATTCCTGCAGGCGTTGGTTGAAAGGATGCATGTCCATAAAATGAATGGTCAGTTGTATCTTCTGCTTCAACCCATAGAAATTTAAAATCATTACAATTTAAGAATTTATTTGTAGACTCTGATTTATTCATTAGAGAGGAATTAATTAACTCATTTGCCTTACAACCTGTTGAAAAAATTAACATAAGAGAAAATAAAGAGAAATAAATAAGTCTAAACATTAGTATTATCCTCCTTTTACATGATTTTTTCTCTTCTTTCAATATTTGATATTACATACGGAACCGCAGCAAGTGTATAAAAAGTTCCTATAAATCCAACATGTATATATAAACTTTCGTTCAGACTCATTATTATATAGCTACTGAAAATAGCAATAATACCGATGAGGATAGTTTTGAAGTAAGGGTCTAAAGTTTTTCTATAGGTATTGACCACATTCTTTATTAAATTAATTAATATCCATAAAAATGAACCTAATCCAAGTAGTCCTGTGTCAGTAGCAAATTTAATAAATTCATTATGAGAATGTGATATCGTACCTACTATGTCTATAACATTAACTTCAAAGCCTCCCAATCCTATTCCCAGAATTGGATTATGTAAAAAGAGATTTAATCCTCTCTCCCAGAGCTTAATCCGTATCATGAAGGTAGTTATATCTTGAAATCGTAAGTAGATAATAGGAGCTAAAATTATTAATAATATAATTCCTACTGATAATAGTTTTTTATATTTCAAAATACCTATAATTATTATAGCTGTTCCAAAACCTATCCAACCTCCTCTTGATAATGTTAAAAATAAGCAAAGTATCATCATTAAGGACAAAATTCCAATTCCAAGTTTCTCTAAACTAAACTCAGGATAATAAAAAAATAAAATTATACCTATAGGTAAGAGTAATGTGAGATAAACCCCAAAAAGGTTTGGATGGTTAAAGGTACCACAAATACGATAAGTACCTGTAAAATCAAACATATCTATGCTAGTGAGGAACTGATAAAATCCTACTAAACAGGGAATAACCATGGAAAGTATACTAACATTAATCAAGCGAATAAGTTGCTTTCTATTTTTGAAAAGATCGGTAACCAAAGCATATATTATAAACGGACATGTTATTGCAAACCATCCTTTTAATCCTGCTACTATATCAGGGCTAATAAATATACTAATCAGACAAATAATTGAAAATATGAAAGAAGGTAATCCAATTGGTAGTTTAAATATTTTAATTCTATTAGTGATAATATAAAAAATTCCAGCTATTAAAATAAATAAGTTGAGTACACCTACAAGATTTATAGTAGTTAACCCTTTTATAGATATTCGAGTAATTACAATAGATTTTTCTATAGCAGGTTTTACAAAAACTAGGGATAAGATAGCAAATCTGGGATATATAAAAAATATAAAAAAAGACAATATTATGATAGGAATACCAACAGCATAAGATGGTATGTTGATTACTAATATAATTCCCAAACCAATTCCTATGAAAATATAGAGAATAAATGGGGAAATATTAATTCTCATAAATTATTTTCTCCAATTCCAGATACTCTATGATGCCTTTTGATAGATAAATAGCTTCCTATGTTCTTGAGAATCAAATTCTTTTATTTTAACATAAGAATTTTTAAATTCCTTTAAATTAGTTACCGGACTTTCAAATTTTTTAAAGAGGACCGAATCCTTATCATGAAATATTATATAGTCAGGCTTATATTTATAAAACCAATATCTCATATCTTGCTTCATAAGATAATAGGCGATATCTTTAGGCATAACTAATCCACAGATATCAACTATTCTTCGCTGACTATAATATCCAACTATCCCTATTTCAACAGCGGCAACTGAGGCATTTTGAGGAGTGTTTTCTTTCAACCATAATCCAACTTCACGATATTGTAGATAATATTCTGAAGGTAGCCTTTTATAATTTATATAATCTATTTTAATAAGTGGAAAGATTATAATCAATACTATGGAAAAAAATGATATTATTTTAAGTAATTTACTTCTAAGATATGGATTGAAGATCAACCATTCACAACCCAGCCCAATAAAATAAACCAGTGGTAAAAGCAAAGGTGTATAATATTGACGGTAACCAGGAACACTTAATAAGGAATATGCCATATAATATAAAATCATCCAGATAAAAATTGATATATCAAGCATTTTTTTTTGATAAATATGTAACACTCCAAAAAAGAATGGAATGGTTAGAAAAGAGATAATGAAACAGTTTTTGAAATAGTGGTTTATGTAATAGAAAATTCCACCACAGAAGGATAAATGCCAATATCCTGATTTACCCTGACAAACTTTTGCATATAGTGTATTTGGTGTAATTGAGCCAAAATATAGATAAAGGAAGAGTAAGAATGGTAATAGTATTAATACAAATAAGGCTAATGATTTGAAGGGAATTCTCTTTGAATTTATTAAATATATACCATATAAAACTATGGCTAAAATAATTCCGTCTCCTCTCGTTAAGTAGAGTAGAGCCAAAGAAATGCTCATATGAATTATCTTATTCTTCTCATAAAAATATAATGAAAGTATCATTAACATTAGATAAAGCATTGATTCTAATCCATAAGATTGAATCAGATATGGATTTATAGCAATGAAAAGAGAACTAATTACTCCCCCTAAAATCTTCTTTTTATTGTAGAATATGAGAAATAAAAAATATGATGCAAAAAATAGACAAATGGTATTTATTATTCTAGCAACAAATGGAATATCTTTATAAAAGAGACCACCTATCACATATAGAATAGTATTTAAAGTGGATGTGGTACCATTGATATATTCACCTGAATTATATACCCAACCTTCTCCTGAAAGGATATTATTAACATAACGAAATATAATGTAAGGATCATCCTCTTCTATCCCAAATGATAAAATACCAGTAATGATTACAACTAATGATAAGAATAGTGGATAAAACCACTTTAAGTACTCTTTTGAAAATCTTCCTCTCTCTGTCTCTACAAATTTCTTATCTTCTGGAGGCTGCATGCCAAAGAGATTTTCAAATGTAAAACTTCTTAATAAAATTCCAAGATATAGGAAGATACCTCCTAAAGAAATCACTTGAAAGATTAAAAATTTTAGGATATTATATATTTTAACATCTGATTTTGGATCAGGTGTTCCCTCTAGAAATTGAAGAATTATTGTTTTGAAATATAAAAACATATCTTCTTTGAAAAAGAATAAGACTGTTGATAAAATTAATAAAATTATACCCAATATCATAAGAATTTTTGGTATTAACCCCTTTTTATTGAAATTATCTCTCATTATACTATCTCTCCCATTTAATCTCAGAGAATAAAAATCCTTTCATTAATTATTTTTTGATAACAGATTACTTTACGCCATCAGAAATTTTCGAGTTGGATACTTAGTAATAAGATAAAGAGTCTCTATGTTTTCTCATATTCCACAAAGAAATGCGCATGGGTCCAATTTAATAATTTATTGTTTGTCAGTTTGTGTTTTAGAAACCACAAATAAGTTAAAATCTTAAAATTTCTGCAATATGTTATTTCCCCATCAAATCGCTCTAAATATATTCTTTTAAATTTATCTTTACATAACTTATCTAATTTCTGTATTGAATTTGCTCGATAATAACATTTATAATGTGCAACATCATCACATTTATGTAATATCTTTAAAATTTTTAGTTTCAGCGAATGAGGAATTATCATTGAGAATCCCAAACTACTCTTTATATTTGAAGTACATATCATCAAAATACCTCCCTTTTTTAATATTCTATAAGATTCATCAATAAATCTACTCGGGTTCTTGAGATGTTCGACAACCCAACGGGTGTATATGATATCAAAGGTAGAATCTTTAAATGGCATCTGTTCAATATCTCCTACTTCAAAAAAGAGATTCTCAGCTTTGTATTTTTCTTTTCCTTCTCTAATATCTTTTTCATTTATGTCTATGGTATAGATTTTTTTAACAAATGGGTGAAAATGATAGCTTTCTGTTCCAGAACCGCATCCAGCATTCAGCACAACCATATTTTTAAGTGCCGTTAAGTCTATTTTTCTCTCTTGCCAATCTTTCCAACCTACATAAACTCCTTTTCTCTTTAGCCATTCGATTCCATCAAATTTTTCTTTCCCTTTTTCTACCATAATGTTAGCTCTTTAAAGTATGATAAATCATTACAGGTCAATATTTTTTTCATAACAAATTACCTCAAGCCCTGAAAACTTTTTACTATCAATTCTCCGATAGTTTTTGTCAAAATAACTTTTAGTCAAATTTTCAGAATCACTTTCCCATAAACGTCCTAATACCAACTATATTCTCCTATATTTCTGAAGTTGCTGTTTAGCTTTCTTAGAAGTTTTAGAATTGATAAATATTTGGTTTGCAGTAAATGAATACTTCTGTAAACATCCTGAATAATAGTAGTTAAATGGCACCATTAAGGATGGAGATGTAATTAAAATTACATCATTTGAAATAGCATTTGTCTCGATGTATTTAGTTACTGATCGAGAATCTTCCTTTGCATATTTCTCATTAAAATAATAGTTATTTAATGAGAAAGAATTACATAGAATCACCAATAATATTAATGAAATCATGTATCCTTTTCTTTTAATACTATATATCCCTTTAGCTAAAATAAGATAATATGCAGGTAAAGACATACAAACATATCTCACATTATAAGTAACATTGTTGCTATATTGAGAGATTAAGAATGCCCCTAAAATTGGTATTCCTATATAGAGGAGTAAAAAAATTAATCTTTCTTTATCCTCTCCTAATGAGATAAGACCTATAATAAAGATTATTACGAATATAATTGTGAATAGAACAAGAATCCATAAATATGGTAGAAACTGATATATAGAATTATACACATGTAATTCAGCTATGGATGGTCCCAGTGAAAACCCAGCACTGAAGGCAAAAAATGTATAAGGGAATACCATAAGACCTATATCTCTTAGACATGGTCGTACTTCAACTGCATGTAGAAGTACAAAAACCCATGGTAAATAAAGGAGAACTATTATAATTTGGCAAGGGATCCATTTTAGAAGTAGATATTTGTGTTGTTTCCAAGTTAAAATTAGAAATAAATTAATAAATATTATTTCTAATATTATATAAAAATGTATGTAAAATCCTACAACAGTTGTTAATATATACCCTAAATAGAAAACCCAGTAGTTCTGTTTAATAATCTTTAAAAAGAATAACACTACTATTATAGATAATAATATCATTAGAGCATACGGTCTAATTTCCTGTGAATACCAGATATGAAAAGGAGATATAGACAAAATTAAAGCACTTAATGCTCCAACATTTTTATTAAATAGTAACTTTCCTAACAAAAAGAATAAATAAATTGTATAGGTTCCCAGGAGAACTGATAGTAATCTGAGGACAAATTCACTTTTGCCAAGGTATGACCAATAATGAACTAAAATATAAAAAAGAGAGGGATGAATAATAGTAGCACTTTTATGAGCACTAATTATTGCCATTGGGGTCATTTGTGCAGTATTTATGGTTATAACTTCATCAATCCACAGACTTTGTGCACCCAACTTATAAATTCGTAAGAAAAATCCTATAATTAAAATTATTATCATAAAAATCTTCATTTTATCAAAGCAAGTAGTTAACATATAATTACCCCCATAAACTTTTTCTCTTATAGGATACCACAATTTAGTAGAAAATGCAACTATTTTTTAGTTGACATAGCTAAAAATGTAGATTATAATACCGTGATGATGAAGGTTCTGGTCATACATGATAATTGTAGTATTGGTGGTGGAGCCAATATATATCGAAAAAAACTATCTGAGTTGTTAGAAAAAGAAGGGGTGAAAATATTTGTCTTTACTTATGCCAGTCAAGAAGAGGATAAAGAGACCTGTTATTGTTATCATCCACCTGGTGGAATAAAATTTATTCGATATATCCATAAATACCTTAATCTATTTATCAGTTTAAGAAAATGGATAAATAAGATAAAGCCGGATATTATCCACATTCATCATAATTACATTTTTACCAACACCATTCTCCTGGCGTGTCGAAATAAGGTCCCTATTATCCAGACAGTGCACGATTATAGACTTATCTGCCCCATTGGCACCGGCGTGAAGAAGGTAAAAAAAGAGATTTGTTCTCATTATCAAGGTTTTGGAATTTTGTGTTATCTTGAAGGATGTATTTCTTTAAGAGATTTCATCCGCCAATTTATACTGAAGAAAATTAATAAGTATCTATTAAAAAAGGTCGTAACTTTATTTATTGCTCCCTCTATGTTTATGAAGAATGCCCTGAAGGATTATGGATTAGAGGCGTTATTTATCCCTTTTGGCATAGATTATTCAAAATACGAGGGGACCTCTCCGGCTGACCAACAAAACAGGGTGCTTTTTATCGGCGACCTGTATCGCAGTAAAGGAGTGGACATACTATTAAAGGCATTTTGCCGGGTCAGCAAGATTATCCCTACGGCAAGATTAGATATAGTCGGCGATGGTCCGATAAAAGAAGAATTGAAAAATGAATGCCAAAGGCTAAATCTACAGAATAATGTTACCTTTTACGGTCGTGTGCCTGATAATGAGACGCTAAAGTTTTATTCTAAAACTACTGTTGTTGTGTTACCCTCTATTGTCCTTGAAAATAGCCCATTGATTATCTATGAGGCGATGGCATCAGCAAACCCCATCATCGGAAGCAGAATCGGTGGCATTCCAGAATTAATCATTGAAGAAGAAACCGGGCTTTTATTTACCCCTGGTGATGTACAAGAATTGAGTGAAAAGATATTGCAAACCTTGACGGATAAAGATAAGGCAACTAAAATGGGTATGGCTGGCAGGAAAAAGGTCGAATCACAATTCGGTCAACAAAAATTCCTACAAGAATATCTTAAAATATTTAATGAGTTGGTTAACGACTAAAAAAATTAAA